>JALZLY010000226.1 GCA_030858465.1 Deinococcota bacterium | reverse complement strand
TCAAGCACCGTGCCCAGGTGCGGCGGCTCGCCGAAGAGACTGGGACGGGGCGCCACCACCAGCACGTCGGCGGCGGAGTCCAAAGGCAGGACCCCGTCGTTCCAGAGCAGGGTGGCCCCTCGAGTGGCGACCTCGCGCGCCAGGGCGCGGTGGGCGGCGTAGTCGGGCGCCGGGTCGGATGTCGGGTCGGATGTCGGGTCGGATGTCGCGCGTTCCCACCCCGGGCGGTAGCGTTTCGCGACCCTCTCGACTCGAGCGAGCGCGTCCTGCACTCTCACCTCGCTGATCCTGCCGCTCCTGACGGCCTCCACCAGCGCCTCATGGACCTCGCCCTGCACCGCCCGGTCGGGCCCCAAGAGCACCAGGTCGGCGCCCGCCACTATGCTCCGGACGGCGGCCTCGCCGGGACCGTAATGATCGGCAACCGCCTTCATGTCCATGTAGTCGGTAATGATGAGGCCATCAAAGGCGAGTTCCCCCCGCAGCAGTTCGGTCAGGGCCCGCTCGGACAGGGTGGCGGGCACGTCCGCCTCGAGCGCTAAAAAGGCCACGTGCGCCGTCATGACGGCGGGCACGCCGGCCTCCACCAGCGCCTCGAACGGTGGCAGCTCGACGCTGTCCAGCCGCGCCCGGTCGCCCGTCACGCTGGGCAGGGCCAGGTGCGAGTCCACGGCGGTGTCGCCGTGGCCGGGAAAGTGCTTGGCGACCCCGGCGACGCCGGCCGCCTCGAGCCCTTCCAGGGTGGCGCGGCCAAATAGGCTCACCGCGTCTACGTCCGCCCCAAAGGAGCGGACGCCGATGATGGGGTTGTCCGGGTTGCTGTTCACGTCCACCACCGGCGCGAAGCTCATGGTGAAGCCGGCAAAGGCGAGCTCCTGGGCACTCGCCAAGGCCGCGCGGCGCGCGAGCTCGAGGTCGCCCGCCGCCGCCAGCGCCATGTTGCCGGGGAACAGCGTCGCCTCGGGAGCGCGAAAGGAGCTGAAGGGACCGCCCTCCTGGTCGACGGCGAAGATGAGCGGGTAGCCCGCGGCGTCTTGCAGGCCGCGGGTGATCTCCTGCACCGCCGCCGCCGACGGCGCGTTGCGCGAGAAGAAGATGAAACCGCCCGGCCGGAGGCTCCCCAACTGCTCGAGCGGCGGCTCCGCCCCCGTGAAGGCCAGCATGAGCAGGCGCCCGACCGCGGCTTCATCCTGGGCGAGGACGGGGGTCATCAAGAGCGCGCTCAGCAAGAAGCAGCCGTGCAAACGTAGGTTCATACCATCACCTCGCTGGGCAGCTTACCGTTCAAGCCTCTAAAGGACTCGCCGACCGCCTCGTGAAAGGCGACCCGCAGGGCGTGGATGTTCTGACCGCAGGTCCTCGACGGATGCACGCGGTTGGTGAGCAAGACGGCGAACCAATCATTGTCGGGGTTAGGGCCACTAGGCCCTTTGGACCCTGGGTTGAGCCACAGACTGGTGCCCGTAAAGCCGGTGTGACCGTAGGCTTCGGGGCCAGCGTAGCGCCCGGCGCTCGAGGGCTCGGTCCACAGGATCCAGCCCAGGCCGCGGCGCGCCTCCTCGTCTCGCACGTACTCCCTGGTCGCCAGCGCCAACATCTCTTCCGAAGCCAGGCGCGCGTCACGGCTTAGCCAGGCCTGCGCGTAGGTTGCCAAGTCGTCCGCCGTGCCGAAAAGTCCCGCGTGCCCGGCGATACCATCCAGGACATAAGCGTTCTCGTCGTGGACCACGCCCTGAAGGCGCATGTTGCGCCAGCCACAGTCTTCAGTGGCGGCGACGTTCTCTTCTTGAAGCGAGCCGAAGCGCGTCTCCTTCATGCCGAGCGGCTCGAAAATCTCCTGGCGCACAAAAGCGTCCAGCCTCAGGCCGCTCACCCGCTCGACGATGGCGCCCAGCAGAATGAAGCCCAGGTCGCTGTAGACGTAGCTGCCGGCAGGATGCTCGAGCCCGCTCTGCAAGACATTGGCCATAGCGGTTTCGCGCTTGCTCGCCCAGGCGAAGAGTGGCTTCCAGGCAGGCAGGCCTGAACTGTGGCTGAGCAAGCTCTCCACCGTCACGTCGGCCAGCGAAGGCGACTGAAACCAGCCGGCGTTAGTGAAAAAGTCGGCAATGCGGCTCCCCAGCCGAATCTCGCCGCTGTCGATCAGCTTGAGGACCGCGGGCAGCGTGGCGACGACCTTGGTGAGCGAGGCTAGGTCATAGACGGTGCTTCTGTCGACGGCTGCCCCCTCGCTCCAGGTCTCCCGCCGCCCTGCCGCCGTCACCAGGTGGCGTGTGGAAGCGGTGCCGACCATTGCCACCACGCTGGGCACCTCGTCCCTTCCGACCGCCTCTTCGACGACGCGTCGCACTTCTGCAAAACCTCCAGCTTCAGAGCCTGTGATCATACGTGAAGATAGCACGTTTGACTCTAGTGGTCTAGCAGAGGTATAGTTGCCCAGGTATAGTCCAAAAGCAGCAGTTCAAAGTATCTTCTGCAAAGGAGATGGCTTCAAGAGACGGCATGACCGAGAGGCAGCATGACCAGAAGCATCGGCAGATTCTTGACTCAGCATATTTCAGGGCGTGATCTCAGTGATGGAGGAGAAGCATGAACGGATTTAGAAGCCTAGGCATTGCGGCCATCGCCTTGCTGTTCGCCCTCATAAGCGCCGTAAGCGCGCAGCAGGCCGAGGCTGGCGGGGAGCTCATCATCGGTGTCGACCAGGAAGCGATTGGCATGGATCCCAATATCGTCACCTCCTTTTCGTCGCACCGGCGCGTCGAGCTGCTCTACAACCGGCTCGTCCGCTACGACGAAAACGCCAACGTCGTGCCCGACTTAGCC
>JALZLY010000225.1 GCA_030858465.1 Deinococcota bacterium | reverse complement strand
GGACTGCGACGTGTGTCGCCCGGCCTTGAGGGAGGGTCTTCGAGCCGCCATGCCTGCCGCGAGCCGACCGCGGGTGTCGGTACCCGCTGCACCAGCCCCGCCACCACGCCCGCCACCACGCCCGACGCCTCGACAGACTCAGCCGCTAGGGTCGACGCCGGCCGAGGTCCTCGAGGCCGCCCAGCAGGATATCCCGGGCGCGCGCGAGCGCCTGCTCGAGTGCTTGGAGGCCCTGCCGGAAGGGCAGAAGCCCGTCGGCCTCGGCTTGCTCGGCGGTTTGGAAGCGGCGACGCCGGTCCTGCTGCGCCACCTGGAGGGCGACGAGCGCCCCGCTCTAGCGAGCCTGCGGGCACTGGGCGTCCTGGCGCCGGAGCCCTTCTTGCGCCTCCTGCCCACACTCACCGAGCACCCCTCGGTGCAAATCAGGCTCGAGGCCGCCCGCCTCTGCGGCCGGCACCGGGTAGGGGAGGCGGCGCTGCGGGCCCTGCTCCGTAGCCGCGAGGCCTACTTGCGCACCGCCGCGCAAGTAGCGCTGAGCAAGTTCGCCCCCTAGCGCCCTTCGGGAATCTCGGCGAAGGCCAGGGCCAGCCAGGCGCGGATCTCGTCCGTGAGCGTCATCGTCTCGAGCGCTTCGGGCCTGTACCAGCCGAGCGTAGGGTCGGTCTCGAGCAGCGCGCCCTCGTAGCCGGGCGCGGGCACCGCGAAGTAGATGAGGTCGATGTGCTCGTGGCCGGGAAGGATGGTCTCGAGTTGCACGCCGCGCGGCCGGATGAGCTGCCGGGGCGGCTCGCTGCGGAGCGCCCGCTCGCCCACCAGGACGACCGGCACGCCCGACTCTTCGAACACCTCGCGGACGGCGGCCTCGTCGGGCAGTTCGTTCGGCTCGATGTGCCCGCCGCAGGGCAACCACATGCCCAGCCCCTTGTGGCGGTGCAGGAGCGTGCTTCCCTGCCACAGCACGAAGGCGGTGGCGGTGAAGTCGCGGCTGAGCGGGGCAGTCTCCAAGCGCCCGTCAGGCCATGACCAAGGGAATGGTTTCGGCCTTGGCGCCCTTGACGGTGCCGTAGAGGGCGTGCGGCGTGGCGTTGTCGATGCTGACGGGGTAGAGGCCGGGCCTCTCTACCTGCGCCCTGGGCACCAAGACGGTGTGGTTCTGGTCGCTGTGGCCGACCATGTGTTCGCCGTCTTGCGAGACCTCCTTGACGAGCACCCGCAGCTCGCGGCCCAGCCAGCGCCCGTTGCGCTTATGTGACCAGTGCTTCTGCCGCTCGATGAGCCGCGCGAGCCGCTCGGTCTTGACCCATTTGGGCAGGTCGTCGAAATGGTTAAAGGAGGGCGTGCCCGGCCGCGCCGAGTAGAGGAACATGTAGGCGCTATCGTAGCCGACCTCGTCGTAGAGCGACAGAGTCTCTTTGAAGTCTTCCTCGGTCTCGCCCGGAAAACCGACGATGATGTCGGTCGATAGGACCACCTCGGGGATCTTCGCCTTGATTTCACGGATGATGTCCAAGTAGCCTTCGCGCCGGTACTCCCGCGCCATGCGCCTTAGCACCCGGTCGCTGCCCGACTGCACCGGCAGGTGGATGGTGTTGCAAACCGCTTCGGTCTCGGCCACCGCGTCGATGATGTCCGAGGTGAAGTTCATGGGGTGACTGGTGGTGAACTTGACCCGCGGGATGCCCAAACTTCCCACCAGGCGCAGGAGTTCGGCAAACGAGGGATAAGCCGCTAGGCCCAGGCCGTAGGAGTTGACGTTCTGACCCAAGAGGTAGAGCTCTTGCGCGCCCGCTTTCTTCATCGCCTCGGCCTCGGCAAGGATGGCCGCGACCGGGCGGGAGACCTCGGGCCCCCGCGTCTGCGGCACGATGCAGTAGGTGCAGTGGTGGTTGCAGCCGCGCATGATGGTCAAAAAGCCCGACAGCGTACCCTGCGCCGGCGGGCTATAATGCACCAGGTCCTCCTTGAAGTCCAAGCTGGTGTACTTCGCCTGCCCGCTCTCAAGCGCCTCCAAAGCCGGCAGAATGTCGGTGATGGCGCCCGGCCCGATGAGGATGTCCACGCCGAACTTCTTGGCGAGGTCCTGACCCTCCGCGAGCTGCGCTAAGCAGCCCATCACGGCCACCGTCAGCGCCTGGCCGCGCCCCTTGCGCTTGCGCAGCTCGCCCAGCATGGTGTTGACCTTCTCCACCGGCTTGCCGCGCACCGCGCAGGTGTTCAAGACCACCAGATTGGCGTCCTCGACCGAATCCACCACGCTGTGACCGCCCGCCACCAGCTCGGAGAGGATGGCGTGGGTGTCGTACTCGTTCATCTGACAGCCGTAAGTTATGACGTGCGCTCTCGTAGCGATCACCTTCCCAACAACAGCCTTCACTGTAGCGCAAATTCATCGCCGAGGAAGGGCTTTGATGAACAGCCGCCTCCTACCGTCCGAGGGCGTCCATGAGCGAGCTCAAGACGTATTCTCCAGCAAATACCAGAGCGATCAGGGCGGCGATGATCGCCGGGATGGCGGCGGCTTGGAAGAAACTGCTTGCAGCGCGAAAACGCGGCCTCTTCAGGGTGTGCTTGGGCTGCTTGCTGACGTGTGGCATGGTCGTGCTCCTTTTGAAGGCTCAAGGCGAACGCCGAGGCTTGGGTCGGGGTCTCGCTCCCTGCATAGCACCTTGAAGGGTGGCGTGCACCTCATCGGGGTTCGCCTGTCGCCAGAGGAGGAGAGGATGCCCGGCCCCTTTGACGGTAACGACAAGCTGCGCGGTGGCAAAGAGCGACGCGAGCGGGGAGCGCTTGATCTCGAGCGCGCGGATGCTGTGGTGGTCGACGCTGCGCGCTCCCCTAAACGCGCCGGGACGCTCGAGCAGGCGCTTGCTGCTCACCGCCCAGCAAGTCTGCTGGTGGAGGCCATAATGGACGAGTATGGCCGTGAAGGTCACGGCCGCAAGCCCGGCGGTCGCCTCGCCGCCCAAGATCACCACCATGCCGACGAAGAAGATGAGGTAGTTGAGGGCGTTGCCACGAAAGCTGGGCCCGTACTCGGCGACGATGGCTTCGCCTTCGTCCAGGACGAGTCCATGCCAGGTCTTCGCCGTGTGCGCTGTCATCATCCCTGCTCAGTCCTCCTCGAACCATCTTGCCGATCATGACATATTCCGTTTGGGCGCCTGGTAACGCCCAAGCCGAGGCTCGAGGTGTCTGGGTCGCCGGTGCTTGGCGGCCCAGGTCCAGGATCGAATCATTGCCCCACCCTTTGCGCTGCCTCCCAAGGTTGTCTAGCCGTGCTCGAGGCTGGTCCGCTTGCCGCTTGTTAGCTTCTCCGACCCGGGGGACAAACCATGAGATTGTCACCTTGCTGCGCACGACTTCGTTCCTGCGGAGTGCTTCGCGAAACCCGCTCCTCGCAACGACCGTCACAAGAAGATGGACGGGCCATCAGGCCACTCCGCCCTTGTACCGTCTTATCGCGCTCTTATCGCGCTTATCTCGGACCGAGCGCTACAATGGCCTTTATGACCCTTGACGATATGCTCGCGCAATTCGTGAAGATGGGGGCGTCGGACATCCATCTTCATGCCGGTTTGAAGCCCATGGTGCGTGTGAGCGGTCGGCTGCTGCCGGTAGGGCAACAAGTCCTCGCGCCCGCCCTGACTGCTTCTTTCGTCGACCTCATGTGCGACGAGCGCAAGCGAGCGGTGTTCGCCGACAAGCACCAGGTGGACACCGCCTTCAGC
>JALZLY010000224.1 GCA_030858465.1 Deinococcota bacterium | reverse complement strand
CGCTCGCGCCGACGATGCCGGCGACGTGGGTGCCGTGACCGTTACAGTCGTTGGGGTTGTCGCTGGGCACGGGCACGCGGGTTTCACCGAAGTCGTCGCCGACGAAGTCCCAACCGGCGACGATGCGATTCCCGAAGTCGGGGTGGCCGAGGTCCATGCCGGTGTCGATGATGGCGACCTTGACGCCGCTACCGCTGAGACCCAGTTCGTCCTGGGCGACGTCGGCGCCGGTCATGCCGAGGGCCGTCGCCATGTCGGGGGCGGTGCCGAACTCGGGTTCGGGCGCGTCGATTTCAAGCACCGGATAGACCCCGGTGACGCCCGGCAGCGTGGTAAACTTGGCCGCTTCCGAGGGCCTGGCCGCGACCGAGATGCCGTTGAAGAGGCTGCCGAAGTTGAGGCGCTGACGATACTGGACGCCCTCGGCCACGGCTTCCCTGGCAAAGGCGGCGCGCTCGTTGCGGAGCGTCGCGGCGGCGCCACCCTTGGCTCTGGGCGGAGCGGTGAACTCGACGAACCAGAGGGCCGGGGTCTCGTCCCGCATGGTCAGATCAAGCGCGGGCAGGGGCGTGGTCGGGAAGAGTTGCTGAACCGCCTGCGGAGCAAGCGCGGCCTCATCATTCACATTTGGCTGCAAGGTGTTACAAGCCGCCATCAAAAGCGACACGATCAGCAAGATCACCCAGGTTGACTTATGATTCTTCATTTATGCTCCTCAATTCTTTATTCTTTATTCTTTATTCTTTATTCTTTATTCTTTTTCTTTCGCTTTCTTCTTTCGCTTTCTTCTTTCGCTTGCCGGTGAGTCTTCGGCACCTCGACATGGGCTACCTCGAGCAGGCTCTTGTTGTCTGTTTGACAGGCTCTACCGGCGCAGGGCTGGATCCGTTCCGGGCCACTGGCCGCCCGGATGCTTGCTAACTAAGCTATTGCTCTTCTCCTTTCCCCTACTCAGAAGCTGCACATTGTGATTCACGACGCAAGTGAAGATTTAATGAACCAAGTATAACTTTAGCAAGGATTTCAAATCAAGGGCTTATGAACGTTTGTCAAGTAAACACTTACTTTATTCTAATCTCCACTCCCTGCTTCGCGTCCTGCACGAATCATTTGCCCCTTCACGGTCAGCCGCGAGGCGCTTCCGAAGGGAGTCGGCACTCGAGTACAACGCAGGCTGAAGGAGCAGAAGGCCGAGAGCGGCTTCCAAGGAAGCGGCGCGGTGTTCTCGACACCGCGCCGTGACCTCGAGCACGCGCTCGCCGTCACACCTCCGGCAGAGCGGCTGGAGACCGTTACGGGCGCGGCGTCCTCAGGCTCGAGCGACGAGGCACGCCGCGCCCGCGCCTGCTAAGCCCGCGCCTGCTAAGCGGGAAGGACCGACAGCAGGCTCTGGCAGGCGCTCTCGCAGCGGCGGCAGGACTCGGCGCAGAGTTTGCAGTGCGCCATGTGGGCGGCGTGCCTTTCGCACTCCTCGGCGCAGACCCGGCAGGCGGTTTCACAAGCCTGGAGTTGCGCGCGCAGCAAGGCCCGGTTCGGCTCGGTCTGGCGCAGCAGCACCCCTCCGGTGACGTTGCAGACAGCCGCGCAGTCCAAGTCGGTGCGGATGCAGTAGACGAGATCCTTGACGTCTTCCTCGCCCAGACAGGCGTCGGCGCAGGCGTTGCAGACCTGCGTACACTCGAAGCAGGCCTCGAGGCACTCGGCGAGTGCCGTCACGTCCACGGCGACGCCTTTGGGATGGGTGTTCAACATGTCCTGGATGCGGTTCATCTAAACCCTCCTGTGGTTCGTTACTCGTTGCTCGTTACTGAAAAAGCGTGTGACGGTGTCCCAGGGGTAGCGGCTTCAGTGCCAACTCGCCAGCCACTCCTGAAAGTCGTGGATCTCCTCTGCTTGCTGGGTGATGATGTCCCGTGACAAGGTCCTCAGCTCCGCACGCGTCGCTCGAGTGAGCGCCAGTTGCGCCATGTCTATAGCGCCCTGATGGTGCTCCGTCATCATCGTCAGAAAGCCGATGTCGGCGTCCTCGTAGGCCATCATCTCCTGCATCATCATGTCGTTGTCGCTCCGCATCATCTCGGGCATCGTCTCGACCATCTCGGGGTCGCTGTCCTGCTCGTAGCCTTGCAGCCACTCGCTCATCATCTCGATCTCCGCCTCCTGAGAGGCGATGATGGCTTCGGCGGTTTCGCGCAGTTCCGGGCGCTCGGTGCGCTCCAAAATCCACTCGGACATCTCCACCGCGCCCTGGTGATGAACGATCATCATCGACAGGAAGCCGACTTCGAAGGCCTCACCCTCGAGGTCGGCCAGGGGGCTATCGGCACCCCCGTGTCCCATCTGGCTATGGTCCATACCCTGGGAAAAGGCGGCGGCGACAAGCGCCAGCATCAGGATGGCGGTGATTCGCTTCGGTTCTTTCATCAGGTCTTCCTCTCTGGGTTCAGCCTTTGTCCTTACCACTGCTCCAAACCACTGCTCCAAACAGCTAGCCGCTCTGAGCGCCCGCGACGGTCGCGCCGTAGCCCTCTTTCTGGACCGCCGCGACCAGGGCTTCCGGTTTGGCGTCGCCTTCAACCCGCGCCACGCCGGCCTCGAGGTCCACCGTCGCGGTGTCGACGCCTTCGACCTCCGTGAGGGCGCGCTGGACGGCGCTCCGGCAGTGGCCGCAGGTCATGCCGGTGACGTTGAGTTCTGTCGTCATCGCTGTCGTCATCGCTGTCTCCTTCCAGTTCATAACGTCCCACCCAGGGTGGGGTGGGTTTAATGCTAGCGGCCGAGGCTCGAGCTGTCAGGGTGCGAGGGCACAAAGGACGCTCCCTCTCGCCGGCCAGAGTTTGGTAACGCCCCAAGCCTTCTAATGGCAACATGAAAAGGCAAACATGAAAAGGGAGGTCGGTTATGCAGCTTGAAGACCGGGTCGCGGTCATCACCGGAGCGGGGTCGGGCATCGGCGAGGCCAGCGCCAGGCTGTTCGCCAAGGAGGGTGCCAGGATCGCCGCCCTCAGCCACACCGAGGACGAGGTCAAGAGGCTGGCCGAAGAGCTCGAGCGTCAGGGTCACGAGGCGATGCATATCGTCGCCGATATCTCCGAAGCCGACGCCATGAAAACGGCCTATGAGCAGGTGGTGGACCGCTGGGGACGGCTTGACGTCGTCTTCGCCAACGCGGGCATCAACGGCCTGTGGGCGCCCATCGAGGAGTTGGGGCCCGACGATTGGGACGAGACGCTCCACACCAACCTGCGCGGCACCTTTTTGACCATCAAGTACGCGGTGCCGCACCTGAAGGCGCGGGGCGGTTCGGTCTTGGTCACCTCATCGGTGAACGGCACGCGCATGTTCTCCAACACCGGCGCGACCGCCTACGCGGTGTCCAAGGCCGGCCAGGTGGCCATGACCAAGATGCTCGCGGTCGAGCTCGCCAAACACAAGATCCGCGTCAACGTCATCTGCCCCGGCGCCATCGACACCGACATCGACGACAACACCGAGCGCGAGGGCTTGGAAAGCATCCGCCTGCCGGTCGAGTTTCCCGAGGGCATGATTCCCCTGACCGGCAAGGAAGCCGGGACATCGGAGCAGGTCGCGCAGCTCGCGCTCTTCTTGGCCTCGGACATGTCCAGCCACATCACCGGCACCGAGGTGTGGATCGACGGGGCGCAGTCGCTGCTCCAGGGCTAGCGCCGGGCCGAGCGAGACCCCGTCCTTGGGGGGGTCAAGACAGGAGAAAAAGGTGACTGAGTTTCGCGGGGTCATATTGGACATGGACGGCACGCTCATCGACAGCAACGACGCCCACGCTCGAGCCTGGGAGCAGGCGCTCGCCGAAGAGGGCCACACCATAGCCCTCGAGCGCATCCGCCCGCTCATCGGCATGGGCGGTGACAACCTGCTGCCCGAACTCGGCATTGACAAGGACAGCCCCGCAGGGAAGGCGGTGAGCGAGCGCCGCGGCGACATCTTCAAGGAGCGCTTTCTGCCGGGGCTCGAGCCCTTTCCGAAGGCGAGAGCGCTTCTGGAGCGCATGAAGGAGGGCGGGCTCAGGCTCGTGGTCGCCTCGTCGGCGCAGGAGGACGAGCTCAGGCCCATGCTCGAGCGCGTCGGCGCGGACGAGCTCATCGAAGAGGCGACTTCCAAGGACGACGCCGAGCAGTCCAAGCCCGACCCCGACACCGTCGAGGCGGCGCTTCGTAGTCTGGGCCTGCCCGCCGGGGCGGTCGTCATGCTGGGCGACACGCCCTACGACCTCGAGGCGGCCGCCAGGGCCGGCGTCGGCGTCATCGCCTTTCGCTGTGGCGGCTGGGACGACGAGGGGCTGGCGGGCGCCCTGGCTATCTACGACGACCCGGCCGACCTGCTCGAGCACTACGACCTCTCGCCGCTAGCGGGAGACCCCAGGCCCTAGCCCAGAGAACGTCATCCCAGGGCGTCTGTGCAAGCGCGGGTACAGACGGGGCGGCCAGGCTCGAGTAACCTGATCACAATTAGCTTGATCACGACAGCTTGAAAAGGAGGAAGCATGGCACAGTGTGAAGTCTGCGGCAATGACTACGACAAGGCCTTCGAGGTCGTCATGGGCGGCTCCAGCCACACCTTCGATTCGTTCGAGTGCGCGATTCACGCGCTCGCGCCCAAGTGCAGCCACTGCGGCGTCAAGATCGCCGGGCACGGTATCGAGGCGGACGGCACCTTTTTCTGTTGCGCCCACTGCGCCGAGCAGGGGGGCGTGAGCGAGGCGCGCGACCGGGTCTAGTGGCGAGCTTCGAGCAGGGCGAGCGCGTCTCCTGGAACACCTCGCAGGGCAGGACCACCGGCAAGCAGGACCACCGGCAAGGTGGTGAGGAAGCTCACTGCCTGGTACTCCTCGCTTATGAACTGGGGTCACGACCCGAAGAGGTGAGGTCAAGAGGGTGAGGCTCGAGCGGACCTGGTGCTCGAGCGGACCTGGTGCTCGAGCTGAGTGGGAAAAATGAAACAGCCGTCCTCTTAGACTTGTTAGACTTGCTTGGAGGGGGCTTTATCTTATACGCCCCGGAACGGGGTACATCAAAGATGACAGGTCCAGGAACGACGGGTCCAGGAATGACGGGTCACGGTAGACGCCGGTGAAGAAGGCGCTCGAGTTCCTTAAGGCGATCATCACCAAGTGGGGCAAGGACAACGCCACGCGCCTGGCGGCCTCGTTGGCCTTTTTCACCGTGCTCTCGTTGGCGCCCCTGGTCATCGTCTTGATGGCCGTGGTGGGTCTCTTTTTTGGCGAGGGGCAAGCCCAGCAGCAACTCGTCAACCAGGCCAGCGAGGTGCTGGGTCCGGGCGGCGCCGAGATGATCGGCACCATCGCCGAAAATGCCGCCGACCAAGGCGCGGGCCTCGCCTTTGCCTTTGGCTTGATCGTTGCCCTTATCGGCGCCTCGAACGTCTTCGTGCAGCTCCAGAACTCGCTCAACGAGATCTGGGATGTGGCCGCCGACCCTCGCGCGGGGGTCATGCACACGGTTAAAAACCGCCTCTTTGCCTTTGCCATCGTCTTGGCTATCGGCCTGCTGATTTTGGCCTCGGTGGTCCTGAGTACCGTCCTCACCGGCTTGCAGGCGACGCTACCCGGCGGCTGGGTCTGGCGCGTCGTGGAGATCGCCGTGTCGCTGGCGCTCTTTATGGGGATTTTCGCGCTGATCTTCAAGGTGATCCCCGAAGCCAAGATCCACTGGCGCGACGTCTGGCTCGGCGCCTTCGTGACCGCCGTGCTCTTTACCATCGGCCGGATCGCTATGGGCATCTACCTGGGCGGCGGCGGCGTCACCTCGGTCTACGGCGCGGCGGGGTCGCTCGTCGCCCTGCTCATCTGGGTCTTCTACTCGGCGCAGATCCTCTTTTTCGGCGCCGAGTTCACCCAGGTCTACTCCAAGGTGCGCGGTGAGAACATCCTGCCCGACAAGGACGCGGTCAACATCCCGGCTGAGCAGCGCTACAAGCGCAATCTGATCAAGGAGCAGATCGCCGCGGCGCGCGGCGAGGAGGCGCGGGACCTCGAGGAGGTCGATCTCGACGAGGCGCATCGCCACAGCGCCGAAAGCGAGTACGCGGGTGGGATGCTGAGCGCGCAGGAGCGGGCCCGGCTGATCCGCGACGACCCCGCCGGAGCCTACGCCACGCCGCCGCGCACGGGGCAAAAGCCACAAAGACAGCTGCAACAATCGCAAAAAAAGGTCCAAAAGGCGTCCACGAAGCCGGCGTCGCGCAAACGCGGAGCGCCCGCCACAGGGGCGCGCGCTCAAGCCTCGAACAGGAGGGAGACGCCGCTGTCGCTCCTGCTCGGCGGGGTGCTGACGGCCGCCTCGAGGCTGCTGGGGCGCGGCGACAAACGCAAAAACAGACGTTAGGCGTCCGTAGCGGCAAAGACGGAGCAAGCGTTGGCTAGGCTCTGCTTTCGCCCTCGAGCCGCGCCCGCAAGAAGACCAGAACCGCGGCCTCTTCGGGCTTGAGCTCGGTCAGCGACTCAGCCAGTTCCTTCTCGGCGCGCTTTTTGAGCGTCTCGATGAGCGAGCCGTCCAGGTAAGACGACAGCACCTCGGGATGCACATAGCATTTGCGGCAGATGGCCGGGGTGTTGCCGAGTTCCTTCGCCACCGACTCGATCGCGGCCAGCACGTTCTTCTTGGCCTGCGCCTGGGAGTCGAAGGCCTCGAACTCCTGGAGGGCCATCGTCGCCAAGACGGTGCCCGCCCAGGTGCGAAAGTCCTTGGCGGTAAAGTCCTCGCCGGCAACCTCCTTGAGGTAGTCGTTGACGTCGCCCGAATCCACGCTGCGGCGTCCGCCGTCCTCGTCCAGGTACTGAAAGAGTTCGTAGCCCGGCAGGTCGCGGCAGCGCTTGACGATGCTGGCGAGCTGCTTGTCCTTGAGCTCGATGTGGTGCTTGACGCTACTCTTGCCCTGAAAGGCGAACTCCAGCTTCGAACCGCTGACCCGAGCGTGACGGTCGCGCATGGTGGTGAGGCCGTAGGACTTGTTTTCCTGCGCGTACTCGTCGTTGCCGACGCGGATCAGGGTGGACTCGAGCAGCCTCACGATGGTCGCCAGGACCTTTTCCCTGGGGAGCCCCCGGCGGCTCATGTCCTCCCTCACCCGCTCGCGGATCTTGGGCAGGGCCTCGCCAAAGGCAATCATGCGGCTGTACTTGGTCTCGTCGCGCACCTCGCGCCAGCGCGGGTGGTAGCGGTACTGTTTGCGGCCGCGAGCGTCGCGCCCGGTCGCCTGCAGGTGTCCGCTCGGGCTGGGGCAAATCCACACCTCGGTCCAGGCCGGAGGTACCGCCAAGCTCTTGATGCGCGCCAACGTCTTTTCGTCCTTGACGAGGTTGCCCCCGGCCTCACGGTAGCTGAAGCCTTTGCCGCGCCGCTCGCGACGAAGGCCAGGGCGCTCATCCGAGACGTAACGAAGCTTGGCGACCTTGGCGGCCTCCTTGGCGACCTCGATCGGGTCTGTGGTGACGGGCTCCATCCTTTGAGGATACAGGGGTCATAAGCCGGGAGTCAGAAGCATTAGCTGCTATTCTGACTCCCGGCTTCGGTGTTCTGATTTATCGTCGGGTTACCGTCGGGTTCTCGCCTCGGTAAGAGCAGGCATATCGCGCGGCGTACCGACTCTGCCGCCCAAGCCCGCGGCGATGGCACCCAAGAGGGTGGCGACAAAGGCCCCGAGCGCGCCGGCGGTGACGCCGGTAGCCACGTCTTCGCCCACCTCGCGGGCGGTGGCCTCAGCCTCGGCGAAGGTCTGCTGCGCCTCCTCGGAGGTCTGAATCCAGCCGTCCACCGTCTGCTCGGCCTCGGCGCGGCTCAAGTCGGTCCCCTCCTCGAGCGCGGTGATCGCCTCCTCGCGCTGCTGCGGGGTCACCGGGTCGCCGGTGACGAGGTTGCCGACAAACTGGTTGAGCTGCTCGCTGTCCGCCTGCTCGAGCACCTCGGCCGCGTCGTCCTGGAGCGTCTGCAGGGTGATGCCGCGCTGCTCGAGGGCGTCCTCGACGGCCTGGGCCGCCTCGGGACCGAGCGCATCGGTAGCCTGACCGGCAACTTGTCCGGCGGCCGACAGGCCCGCGCCCACCAGGCTGGCCGCCCCGCTGATCAGGCTGCCCACGGCGGTGGTGAGCAGGTAGAACGAAACCAGCGTCACCACGCTCCAGGTGATGATACCGTGCATGACGCTTTCGAAGTCGCGCGGAATGCCCGCCAGCCGAGCAGCGATCCAACCGCCGACAAAGAGCGACACCAGGACGGTCAGACCGAACCAGATGATCGCGCCGATGCCCAGGCCCTCGAAGGGATTTTGTTGCGTCGCCGGGCTGACCGTAGCCGCCCCGATGCCGAGACCGAGCAGAGTGAGCGAAATCTGGGTCATGAGCGCGACCAGAGTACCCGCGAACACCGCGCCCCAGGACACGCGGCTGACCACCGGGGTGCGCCCGCCGCTGCTATAGCTCGCTTCCCTTTCAGGATAAACGCCCACACGCGGCTCGGTTATGGGATTGTCGTCGAGGTCGGTCTTGGCTGGGCGCTCCGTTTTGCGAGCACCCGCCCTGTTCTTGTCTGACATGTTGTGCCTCCAGATGCAATTGTGTCGTTCATGAAGTTCGGCTCGCCACCTTGGCGCGCAGCCTTAACGGCCGCGACCAGATAAAACCGTTCAGTCACCAAGCGTAATGGGTCAAGCGTTGCGTTGTTCTGATTTTGGAGGGCCCTAGCCGGTCCTTCTCGAGGTGGTCGTGAGTTCTGCTTCAAACGCTTGCTGTTATTCAGGCTGTTGTTCAAGTTCAAGGCATGATGGCATCCTTGATCGATGGAGAGCTGGCACTTGCCTCGTCACCCGTCCTTTTCACGCCAGCGACCGTCGTCCTTCTGATAGGAGCCCTTGACCGCCGACCAGGCGACCCGGTGCACGGTCTCCTCGCGCGAGGCGTCGCCGCGGCGCTCACCGGGATCCTCGTACTCCTCCCAGGCGCTGTTGTACGCCGCCCGGTAAATCTCCTGGCCGTGCTTGGGAAGGTTGCCCCGCACGCTCTCGGGCAGATCGCTCAGCTTGTGATAAGGCATCGCTTATCCTTTCAGCTCCTCCGCGCCGCCCTTTCGGCCCTCCGCGTAGGCCTTGAAGTTTTGGAGGTCCTTCTCGAGCCTGCCCTCAGGGTTGGCGAAGACCTTGGCGATGACGTTGGGCGGCACGTAGGCCATGCTCAGCTCGACCTCGGTCTCATCCGGAGCGATTTCTCTGAACAGCACCCGGCCGCTCGTCTCGATGTCGCCGTCGGTGCTGTTCCAAGCGATCTCGCGGTTTTCCTCCATGCGGGTGGTCTCGGCGTCCCACTCGACCTTCTGGCCGAGCACCTCCATCACCCAGTGGCTGTGGCCATTCGAACGTTTAACCTCCGTGATGTTGTCCATGAAGTAGGGGAAGTTCTCGAAGTTGGACCAGATGCCGTAGACCTCGTCGATGCTCGAGTTCACCCTGATCGTTTTGGTGACGTGTTCCGTGTCTGCCATAGTCCTTCCTTTCCAAAGCTAAGGCCAAGGGCTCCCTAACCGTTGACGACGTTGCCGCCGTTGGGGTGCAGGACCTGACCCGTCATATAAGACGCGTCATCCGAGGCCAGAAAGACGAAGCAGGTCGCCACCTCTTCGGGCTGGCCCACGCGCTTCATGGGCACCTGCGAGCCGAAGCTCGCCACCTCGTCGGCGGGAAAGGTCGAGGGGATGAGCGGCGTCCAGATGGGGCCGGGCGCCACCGCGTTGACGCGGATGCCCTTTTCGACGAGTGCCTGCGAGAGCGAGCGGGTAAAGGCCACGATGGCGCCCTTGGTCGCCGAGTAATCGATCAGCTTGGGGTTGCCCTGATAGGCCGTGACCGAAGCGCAGTTGACGATGGCGCTGCCCTCGCTCAGGTGCTCTAGAGCGGCCTTGCTGAGATAGAACTGCGCGAAGATATTGGTGCGAAAGGTGCGCTCGAGCTGCTCGCTGCTGATATCGCTGAGGCTCTCCTGCGGGTGCTGCTCGGCGGCGTTGTTGACGAGAACGTCGAGCGAGCCGAACTCCCGAACGGTCTTCTCGACCGCCTCCCGGCAGAAGCCCTCGTCGCCGATGTCGCCGGGAATGAGCAGGCAGCGACGCCCCTCCTCCTCGACCTGGCGCTTCGTCTCCGCGGCGTCCTCGTGCTCGTTTAAGTAGACGACAGCTACGTCCGCGCCCTCGCGGGCGTAGAGCACCGACACCGCGCGACCGATACCCGAGTCGCCGCCGGTAATGAGCGCCACCTTGGCGTCCAGCTTGCCGCTGCCCTTGTAGTCGGGCCGGTCGAAGGCCGGCTGCGGCCGCATCTCGGTCTCGAGGCCGGGCCGCCGGTCCTGCTCCTGGGGGGGTTGTTGCCGTTTGTCGTCGGACATGCTTCTCCAGACCTGCTTCTCCATGAGTCAGACTGCATGAGTCAGGCTGCGCGGCTTGCCGCGCAGCCTGACGGGGGTCGGTTAGGCCCGGCCCCGGATCTGGTTCCAGCCCTGGCGAACCGCGTCCTTGAACTCCTCCCAGGTGCCGGGGTTGCGCTCTTCCCAACTGCGCCGGGCGTCGGGCTCTACGTCGGTCCACTCGCGGTTACGGTAGCTCTCGTGACCGGCGAGGTCGTGGCCGTAGGAGTAGGCCGGACGGTACTGGTCGTAGTCGTAGTCGGTCGTTTCGAAGGTGCTGTCGTAGTGACGGCGGGCATCGGCGTTCAGCTGCTCGATGTCGACGTCGGTGCGGCGCACGGTGTCGCGGACGGTTTCGGTGCGCTCGTTTACGTCCTTGCTGAGCACGACCTCCTCGATCACCCGCGCCTGCTTGCTCACGACCGCCTCTTCGGAGACCGTCTTGGCCTCGACGGCCTGTTCTCTAAAGGCGTCAGCATCGGCGGGACGGTCGACGGGACGGCGCTCGACGTTTACATGCTCCTCGCGCAGCGTCACGTCCTTTTCGACGGGGGTTTCCGTCACGTGGGTGGTGGCGCGCACCCCGCCCTCTTCGGTCTGGCGCTTGCCGACCTTGACCTCTTCTTCGACGACCTCGAGAACATCATCCTCGGTGCGGCTGGTGGTGGCTTCTTTATCGTGGAGGTCGTTGTCTTTGCGGTTTCTGAAGTTTTTGTCCTTGTCGCTCATGTTTCCTCCTGGTAGTGCTACTTGAATACTTTTGGGTCTGCTATCAGGCCCAACGTCGGCTTCTACAAACCGTGAGAAATCCTCACGAGAAAGCCCTTGGCGTATGCCTAGCCCCTCACCCTGTTCCAGCCCTGGCGCACGGCGTCCTTGAACTCGTCCCAGGTGCCGGGGTTGCGCGCTTCCCACTCGCGCCGGGCGTCGGGCTCGACCTCGTCCCAGTCACGGCCCCTATAGCTCTCGTGGCCGGCGAGGTCGTGGCCGTAGCCGTAGGCCGGACGGTACTGGTCGTAGTCGTAGTCGGTCGTTTCGAAGGTGCTGTCGTAGTGACGGCGGGAGTCGGCGTTCAGCTCTTCGATGTCGACGTCGGTGCGGCGCACGGTGTCGCGGACGGTTTCGGTGCGCTCGTTTGCATCCTTGCTGAGCACGACCTCCTCGATCACCCGTGCCCGCTTCTCGACCACGGGCTCCTCGGAGACGGTGCGCACCTCGACGCTGCCCTCCTTGAAGGCGTCGCCCGCGGGCCGGTCGACCGGGTGGCGGTCCACGTGCACCTCCTCTTCCCTGAGACGCACGTCCTTTTCTACCGGGGTCTCGGTGACGTGGGTTTCCGCGCGCACGCCGCCCTCCTGAGTCTGGCGCTTGCCGACCTGAAGGTCTTCTTCGACGACCTCGAGGGTGTCCCCTGCACCGACGCTACCGCCACGGTCGCTGTAGTCGCGATCACCGTCTGCGGCTCGGTCGACGCGGGGGGTACTGACGGCTCCGCGAGAGGCGCCGTAGCGACCGCGCTCTTCGGCGATCTGGTCGGCGGTATAGGGTTCGGCGTCGGTGCTGTAGCCCGTCCAGCCGCCCTCGCGCCAGTCGGTGGCGCGGCGTTCGACATCGACGGGGTTGTGGCGCTCCATGATGCCGACGGCGCGCTCGGCCTCGGGGTCCTCAGCCCGCACCGATACCAGCGAGCCGCCGCGGCGCACGCCCTCGGAGTAGTAACCGGCCTCCTCTTCGGGCACGCCGGCATTGACGAGCGCACCCATCAAGCCGCCCGCAGCGGCGCCGATCCCGGCGCCTATGAGCGCGGAGGCCAGCGGCCCCGCCGCCAAGGCCGGTCCGACCCCCGGCACCGCCAGCAGGCCGAGGCCCATGAGCAGGCCGCCGATGCCGCCGATGGTGGCGCCGATCCCGGCCCCGGCACCCGCACCTTCGGCCGGCGTCAGCTCGCCTTCGGCGGCGCGCCGCTCGCTGACGTCGACGTCGTCGTCGGCGTAGGTGTCGGTGCTTTCAGTGTAGCGCCCTTCGTCGTCGAAGTAGCGGCTGTAGTCGTCGGCCGAGGCGTTGGCGACAAGGCTGATCTCGTCGCGGCTGTAGCCGCTGTCGGCCAGATCGCGGACGGCCTGTTGCGCCTCTCCAAGGTCGTCGTATAGAGCTACAACTGTCTTTGCCATGGTGAGTCTCCTTAAGCGGGCCACGAGCTTAGCCATTCGTGACCAATGAAAGTATTGTTATCCTCTTATCATTTCAAATTTCACACAGTGTAAGGAGGGCTACCAAACTGCTGGTGGAACCGAACGGTGCAGCCGCCCTGCGGCCGCGCAGGTATAGTGGCCGGGGCGACTAGCGCACCGGCTCGTCGGCGGTGCCGATCTCCTCGACGTTAACCTCTTCGCGGCGAAGCGTCACGCGCTGCGGCTCGTTCGTCTCATAGCGCCGTTTGGTGACGCGGATCTCCTCCTTGAGGACGAGGCGCTTTTCGGTCACCAGCACCTCCTCGAGCACGGGATAGATGGTAGTCTCGCCTTCCTGCCTCACCGCCACGGGTGCCTCGACGACGCGGTCTATGCTGACGCGCTCGACCTCGACGTCCTCGTGGACGGTGGGCGCCTCGACGACCTCTTCGCGCTCGTGGACGGTCTTGGTGAGGCGCACGCCACCGGTCGTCCGCTGACGCTTGCCGACCTCGAGGGTCTCCTCGACGATGGGGATGACGGCTTCACCTTCGAGGGTCCCGGTTTCGAGGGTCCCGGCCTCGCGCCCACGCACTCCCGCGTCCGCAAAGGCCAAGGCGCTAACGAAGCCGCTTCCCTCCTCGCGCACGCTCGATACCGGCATCAGCACCTTGCCGCCCTGCTCGAGTTCGACCACGGCGTCGTCGCCGCGCACCTCCACGACGCGCCCGCGCGCGCCCGCGCTGTCTTTCAGCTCCTGGTTCTTGAGATGGTTCATGGTTATTACGTCCTTATCTGAAGAAGAACTTATCTGAAGAAGAAGACGAGCGCCAAGATGATGAGAACGAGGACGATCACGCCGATAACCACCGCGGAAGGGCCGCTGCGCGCGGGCCGGTCGTAGACCCCGACCCGCCCCTCGGACTCGGCAGGGTCTCGAGTGGGGTCTCGAGTGGGGTCTCGAGCAGGGTCGTCTATCGGCCCTACCGGAGACGGAACGGAACCGCTCGCCGCACCCGGAGTCGGCTGGGTGAGGGTCGGATCGTTGAGGGTCGGGTCGGTGAGGGTCGGATCGTTGAGGGTCGCGTCATCGAGGTTCGGGTCCGCGGGAACGGGGGGCGTGGTCACTCGCTCCTGAATTTTGTCGCGATTCGCGGGACGGTCGTCTGGTTTGCGTGCCATGGTGATTCCTTTCGTGTGTTTGCTCGAAGGTGATGAAAATTTGCTTGACGCTGACGAGGCCGGGTGACATCAGACGGGTGACATCAGAAGAACTGGGCGCCGGACAGCCTCATTGCCTGGCCTGACAGGCTTCCGGAGATGACGGCCTCATGAGCTAGCGGCCGGGCTCGTTCGAGCGGTTGGCGCCTGCGGTGCGGAAGATGTCGTAGACGCGCCTGGCATCTTCGTCACCGGTTACCTTGACGGCGAGGAGGTGGCTGTCTTCATCCAGGCTGTCGCCAAAGTAGCGCGCCTCGTCCCCGTCGACATCGAATCCGCTCAGGGAGTCGCCGAGGCTGCCCGCTACCGCCGCGGGCATGGGTGTGCCGCTACTGCTTCCCGGCGCGACATAAGGTCCGACGCCGACCGAAGTCGCCATAGGCGTCCCCCCGGGCAACGCTCCCCGGCCGGTAATCCCGTCCTCACCCACCGCCTCGTCGGCTGATGCGCCTTGGGCTCCTCTTTCCGCGCCCTCGACGACGCGAATCCTGTCACTGGCGATTCCGCTCGAGTGCAAGTCGTCGAGCGCCCGCTGCAGGCTGCTCGAGTCGTCGAAGATGGCAATCGCGGTAGGCATATCTGGCCTCCTTTCGGACCACGGCTTGCGCTTGGAGAACCCAGCCTCCAAACACGCGCTGAGACTAAACCACCAAACGATCAGACGAGCAGATGATCCTGTGGCAGCTAGCCAAGCGGGTTGTTCAGCCAAACCCTTTCAAGTATCAAGCAAACGCTCCCGGCCCGAAGCTGACAATATGCCTCGCCACAAAGTCGCCCTGAGCAACCGTGAAGAGCCCCGGGTAGCCGCGAGCTTCCTCAACGAAAGCTTTCGTTATGGTGAAACCCTTGGGATGCAAAAATTACCAGTCAAAGCGATCGGGGGCTTGCCGGCAAAAGGCGCGCCAGCTCTGCCAGGTCCGCGACCGCGCCGCGGCTTCCGTCCACATCCAAAAGGGCGCGTAGAGGGGCTTGGCCAGGCGCAGTTCCTCCCTGAAGATGTGCGCGCTGAGCTCGCCGGCGGGCAGGTAGCCCAGACCCTCGAAGGCCGCCAGCGCCCCCTCACGGTCGTAGCTCACCGCCCGGAAGTCGGCCTGCCAGTCACCCCCGCTCAGAGTCATAAGCAGATACTGCGCTCTGGGGTCGCCGTTGAAGGGCGCGCCGACCGCGCCGGTGTTGAGGACGCGGTAGTCCGCCCACCGCCGGACCATCGCGCGGTGGGTGTGCGAGCCGATGAGGATGTCGGCCGGATGGTTCTGTACGATCTCGGCGATGTCGGCGTCGCTCAAGAACTTGCCGTAGCCCTCGCGGTAGTGCCGGGGGCTGCCGTGGGAGATGAGCAGGGTAGGCGCGCCCGTGACGGTTACCTTGTGCGTCATCGGCAGGTCGCGCAGGGCGGCGATGCAACCCGCCTCCTCGAGCTGCCTGGCCACCCAGGCCGTGCCCTCCCAGAAGGGGTCCTCGAACCAGGCCGCGGGAAGGTCGCCGTCGCGCTCGACCCACTTGCGGATCAGGTCGTCGTGGTTGCCGAGCGTCAGGACGCAGCCCTCGGCGAGCAGACGCTCCAAGACCGCCACGTTGTTGGGGCCGCGGTTGACCATGTCGCCGTTGACGACGAACTCGTCGGCGCCCTGCGAGCGCAGGTCCCTCAAGACCGCCTCGAGGGCGTGGAGGTTGCCGTGAATATCCGAAATGATGGCCAAGCGCATCGACCCCAGCTTAGCGCAGCCCGTGGGGCAAGACCAGTCCCGCGCGGGCGCGCCGAAGGGGCAAAGCGGCACCAAGCCTGTGCCGCTTTGCCCTTAGAATGGTGCGGTGAGCCGCCCAACCTCCAAACGCCAGCGCGCTCTCCAAGGAGCCAACGCGCGCCGGGGCTACGTCGCCCACATCTATACCGCGTCCACGGTCTTTTTCATCGCGCTGAGCGCGCAGCTCATCTTGCAGGGCCGCTACACCTGGGCGCTCCTCATGATGGCCGTCACCGTGATCATCGACGCGACCGACGGCAGCCTGGCCCGCAAACTCAAGGTCAAGGAGACCGCGCCCAGCATCGACGGAAGGCGCCTAGACGACATCATCGACTACGTGAGCTACGTCTTCTTGCCGATGCTGTTCGCGCTCGAGACGGGCCTGCTCGCCCCGCCCGCGGCGGCCTTTGCCGCCTTGGCCATGTTCGCGAGCGCCTTCGGCTTTTCGCGCACCAGCGCCAAGCTCGACGCCGAGGGCTTCTTCCTGGGCTTTCCGAGCTACTGGAACATCGTCGTCTTCTACCTCTACCTGTTCGAGACGCCGCCCCTCTTGAACACGCTGATCGTCTTGGGCTTAGCGCTCATGGTCTTCGTGCCGTTGCGCTACCTCTATCTCACCCGGTTGCCGCGCCACCGGCCCGTCAACTACGTCCTAGCGCTCGTCTGGAGCGCGCTCTGCCTCCTGGCGCTCTTTTGGGAACCCGGACCCGTGCAGCGGGCCGTGCTCTTCGTTTCGCTCCTCTACCCCGCTTACTACTTCATCTATTCGATGATCCTCGACTTCCGTTCCCGCGCGGCCGCGAAGGAGGCCCATTGAGAAGTCCCGGCGCGGCGTCTCTTACCTCGCGCTTGGCGTTCCGCTAACGGCAACGGCTTTTTGGCCATCTACCGGAGCGGTGAGCTGATCCCGCCGCGCGGCCAGACCGTGCTCGAGGCGGGCGACCACGTCTTTTTGATCTCCACCAAGGCCGACGGGCTCGGCGTCCCGCTCGACTTCATCAGCCGGGAGGACGCGCCCCCGCCGGAGCCTCTGCCGGAGCCTCTGCCGGAACCTCTGCCGGAACCTCTGCCGGAGAGCCCCGCGCCTGAAGCTAAGGAGCGGCCTCCAGAGCCGTCAGAGCCGCCGCCATCATGACCGCCACGGGCGGCTCCCGCCCCGTCCACCGCCCAAAGGCCTCGGCGCCCTGGTAGACGAGCATGGGCAGGCCGTTCTGCGTCCTCAACCCCGCCTCCTCGGCTTCACGCAAGAGACGGGTCTTGGCTGGCCGGTAGACGAGGTCGCAGACGAAGCCGCGCTCGGGCAGGACGCCCGGCGGCAGCGGCGAGGCGTCCGGGTCCCGGCTAGCGCGCACCATGCCGACCGCGGTGGTGTTGATGAGCAGGTCGGCCGCTAGAACGGCCCCCTCGAGCGCACCCGCCTCGAGCGCATGAACCGGCCCCAGCGCGGCGAAGTCGCCAGCAAGCGCCTCAGCCCGCTCGGCGCTGCGGTTGTAGACGCCCAGACAGGACACCCCCGCCCTCAAGAGCGCATAGCCGACCGCCCGCGCCGAGCCGCCCGCGCCGAGCAGCAGGGCGCGGCGCCCCTGGAGCGCCAAGCCCGCCTCCGCCAAAGCGCGCCCGAAGCCCGGCGCGTCGGTGTTGTAGCCGGTGAGCCGCCCGCCCCGGTTCACCACGGTGTTGACCGCGCCGATACGCGCCGCCGTCTCGTCCACCCCGTCCAGAAAGGGGATGACCGCCTCTTTGTGAGGAATGGTGACGTTCGCGCCCAGGACCTCGTCGCTGCGCAAGGTGGCAGCGACGAGGGCCAACGCCTCGGGCCGCACCTCGAGCGCCTCATAACGCGCCGCGAGGCCCAGGTGCGCGAAGGCGGCGTTGTGCATAGCCGGGCTGAGCGAGTGCCCGGCGGGGTAGGCGAGGAGAAAGGCCCGCTTCACCTAGCCCCCCAGGGTCTGGGCGCTCGAGGTCTGGGCGCTCAGGGTCTGGCTGCGCTCGAGCACGACCTCCATCTCGGCGAGCACGCGCGCGATGTCCTCGTCACCCACCTGGTAGTGGGTGACCAGCCGGACGGTGTGCGCGTCCAGGGCGCCGACCCGCACGCCGCGCGCCGCCAGCCCCTTAGCCAGCGCCGGCGCGTCGATCACCGACAGGTAGACCATGTTGGTCTGCACCGTCTTCAGGTCCACCTCGACGCCGTCCATCTTGCCGAGCCCCTCGGCCAGAACCCTCGCTCGAGCTTGGTCGTCCCTCAGGCGCTCCGTCATCGTCTCCAGGGCCACCACGCCCGCCGCCGCCAGGATACCCGCCTGGCGCATGCCGCCGCCGAACATCTTGCGGTAGCGGTGCGCCTGGGCGATAAAGTCCTTTGAGCCCAAGAGCACCGAGCCGACCGGCGCCGCCAAGCCCTTGGAGAGGCAGATGGAGACCGAGTCGAAGCCCCGGCACAGCTCGGCGATGGAGACAGCCAAGGCGGCCGCCGCATTGAAGGCCCTGGCGCCGTCCAGGTGAAAGGGCAGGCCCTCGGCGCGGGCGAGTTCGGCGATCTCGCGCGTGCGCGCCAGTGGCACCACCGTCCCGCCCGCCTTGTTGTGGCTGTTCTCGAGGCTGATCAAGCCCGTCGGCGCCTGGTGGACGCCGCGGTGAATCGCCGCTTTGATGTCCCTGACCTCCGGCACGCCCAGGGGCGCGGGCACGAGGCGCGGCATCAGGCCGGCCAGCACCGCCATCGAGCCCAGCTCATACTCGTAGATGTGCGCGCCCGCGGGCGCGATCACCTCTTCGCCGCGCCGGGTGTGCGCGGCCAGCGCGGTCTGGTTGGTCATGGTGCCCGACGGCATGAAGAGCCCGGCCTCGAAGCCGGTCATCTCGGCGGCCACGGCCTGGAGACGGTTGACGGT
>JALZLY010000223.1 GCA_030858465.1 Deinococcota bacterium | reverse complement strand
AAAATCGCCGGGACGCTCGGTTCCTCGGCGGAGAAGTCGAGGCTGTAGACCGCGGAGAGAGGGTCGCCGCCGAAGAAGGAGAAGCCGGAGAGCTCGAGGGTGTAGCTGCCGGCGGGTACGTACATGGCAAACGTCTGGCCGTAGCCGCCGCCGAAGGGATCGTCGAAGATGGAAACGCTGCCGACGGGGTTGCCTTGCGCGTCGTAGAGCGTGCCGTACACCTGGTTGAGGCTCGAGCCCGTCGGAATCCCCAGCTCGAGCGAGAGAAGCTGAGACGTCTCGAGCGTCAAGCTGTACCAGTCCACGTCGAACTCGGGGCAGATGGCGGCGAGGATGGTGCCGGGCTCTATCGGCGCGGCTTCCTCGCGGGCGTCGTTGGGTTCGTAGGCCTCGCACAGCGCGGGGTCGAAGGCGGCGTTCAGCGCCACCACCTGCGTGCCCGCCAGCCCCGCGTCGAAGACGATGGCGCCGCTCGCGGTCACCGCGCTGGCTTCGGCTTGAAACACGCGCCCGACCGCGCCCTCGTGGCTGATCTCGCTGACGCTCACGCCGGGAGGCGAGGTGACGGTGACGTCGGGCAGCGGCCTGTTGCCCGCGTTGCCCAAGAGGATGAGGCCGCTGTCGCCCAAGTCCAGGTTCAAGACCCTGGGCGCGACCTGAAGCTCGGCCTCGAGCTTGCGGTCGACCACCTTGAACAGCGCGGCGGCGACGTCGGAGCTGTTGACGACGCCGTTGCCGTTCAGGTCGCTGTGGTAGAGCTGGTAGTCCGTCGGCGAGGCATCCTTGCCCTTGGCGATGGCGGCGATGGCGACGACATCCTCGAGGGTCACCCGGCCGCTGCGATCCAGGTCGCCCAGCGGGAAGTCGGCGAAGCTCGCGTCCAGCACGGGCTGGCTCGAGACCGCCTGCGCCCTCAGGTGCGCGTCCAAGGCGCTCGCCCGCGCCGCCAGGTCGTAGCCCGCCGCCGGGTTCACGTTCAACAGGGCCGGTGCGGCCTCCGTGCCGGGGGCCACTTCGCCGCGCGCCGCGTCGATGACCCTAAGGTCCGTCAGCGTCACTTCGCCCCCCGGCGCCTTTACCCGAAACGACGCCTGGGCCAGCCTGCCCTGCACGGGCTCCGCCACGGTCGCCAGGGCGACGCTGACGCTACCCTCGGCGACGCTACCCTCGGCGACGCTGTCCAGAGAGGCGTGCGCGGCCACCAGAACGTCGGGGTTGTCCGACGAAACGCCCATGAACTCGAGCCTGCCGGCGTCATAGCGGAGGGTGGCCTCCGCCCCTAGCGCCTTGCCGTCGAAGACGATGGGGACGACGGCAAACTCGCCGCTATCGCCCCGAGGAGGCCCGCTACAGGCCGCCAGTACAAGCAGTCCCATAAGGAGCAAGCCCAAGAGCTCCGGCCGCTGTAACGAACGACGCGATAGATAAAACGTCAAGCTTCGAGCCACGATGATCCCTCCTTTTTGTGCCGTGAATGCTTGCGTTGTCGGCCGAACGGCCACGGCATGCCCTCGGCCACGATTCACCCCAACACGACCCGCAACGATGTCCTCTTCAGTGTCTGTGGGCCACTCGACCACCTCCCGGTCTCGCGCTTAAACCTCGAAAGCGCCTAGAGCTCGAGCCCTCACGCCTTCTGCCCGGCCGTGACACCGGCCTCTTGCTCCAGAGGCTGTTCCCTCGACTCCTTTTCTGCCTCCGCCGCCACTGTAGCCGACCGATGGTTATGCGAGCGTTACGCCAAAGGTTACGCCCGTGAAAGATATCACGAAAGACGCGCTCGAGCTCTGCCTGGCTGTCGTTCCCCGCAGCTCACTGCGCGCGCCATGCGAAGCTGCTCCTCGGCATAGCGCAAGGCCCAGCCTCGCAAGCCCTTTATTTCAAGTCTGGCTAAAGCTGCCTGGCGGCGCCTAGGTCCAGGGCCGGGCGGCGGTGGCGCAAGATGAGCTCGGTGCGCCGCTTGGCGCCGTGCTTGGCGAGCAAGGACGAGATATGCACCTTGACGGTGGACTCCGAGATGCCCAGGCCCGCGGCGATCTTCTTGTTGGGCAGGCCCAGGTTGAGGAGGTCCAGGACCTGCTGCTCACGGCAGGTCACGCTGTGGCTGTCGCGCTGGGTCTCGAGCAGCCGTGACAGGATGCGCCGCTCGGCCCAGACCTCGCCGCCGCGCAGCGCCCCCAGCGCCTGCTCGAGGGCCAGCTTGTCCTGGTCGAGCGAGAGGTAGCCCCGGTAGCCCCGGCGCAGCAGGTGGACTAAGGTGGTGTCGGGCGCGGTGATGAGCGCCAGGGTAGGAAGCTCGGGCGGCGGCGGGTAGGGCAGGGATTCGGGCGCGAGGTCCCAGATGGCCAGTTCGGCGCCAACGCGGCTTTGCTGAGCACGGTAGCCCAGGCTGCTCACGAGTTCGGCGATAGCTGCTTGATGCAGGCGGCTAGTGGAATAGATCCAGACAGCTGTCATAGTCCCTCTCCATTCGTGACGCATGTTCGTATCCCCATCGGGCCGAGCATAGTGGGTCGAGCGTTATGCGAGCGTTACGCGAACGCTATGCGGCGCGGCTCCCGCGCAGACGCTTTGGCCCAGGACAAGCTTGGTGGCGCTCCGTGACGGGAGCGTGACCGGCAAGCGCTCGGGTTGGAAACTGCTCGAGGTGGTTTGGGGGTACGGACGCTGGGCGGCTCAGCTGTAGATGTCGCGCCGGTTGAAGGCGGCAACGGCCAGCAGCGCGAGCGTCAGGGCCAGCAGCAGGATGAGGCCGAAGCTGGGCCAGGAGAGGCCCTCCTCGATGGCCGAGCCGTAGTAGTGAAAGAGGCTGAGAGGACGGGCGGGCCCCAGAGCTTCACTAAGGCCCGCGAGCGCGTTGCCGAAGTACATGACCACGAGCAGCGCCGCGGGCAGGGCAACCGCTAGGACGGCGCGCCTCAGCAGCGCGGAGAGAAGAAGCGCCAAGGCGCCGAAGAAGAGACCCAGGGGCAGGAGGTTGAGGACGGCGGCCGCGGTGGCGGCGAGGGAGAGCTCGAGCCCCACCAGCTTAGCGGGCAGCCAGGTCATGAGCCCCAGGACGAGGAGGCTGAGGAGCAGGCCGAAGAGCATGGCGACGGCGCTGCCCATGACCAGTCCCCAGCGGGGCAGCGGGTTGCTCAAGAGCATGTCGAGCCTGCCCCGCTCCTCCGCGCCGGCAATGGCGTTCGCCCCGAGCAGGATGGGGTAGAAGGTGAGCGCGAGGGGCGCCCACATGTTGAAGATCTGCGTGGCCAGCCAACCCTCGGCGGTATCGAGAGCGGTCTCCGCCTCCAGGCCGAAGAGCGCGATCATCTCAGGAGGAAAGCCCTCCAAGTAGGCGCTCAGGTCCATGCTGTCGCGGACGGTGGGAAAGATCACCACGGTCAAAGCGCTCAAGGCGCCGAGCGCCAGGCCCCACAGCAGCGCGGGGCGGACCTGGGCGCGCGCGAGGTAGCCCGCGAGCGCCAAGAAGGCCGCGCCCGTCTTGGGGGCCGCGCCTTGCGGGAGCGGAAGCTTGCCTGGGTTTCGCGTGCTCATGCCTGTTCTCCATAGTAGCTGAGAAAGACCTCCTCGAGGCTCGGCCGCGTCAGCGCCATGTCCACGAGGTCGTGCCGCGCCGCCAGCTTGACCATGCCGCCCAGGCCGTCATGCAGGATGAAGCGCAGGCTGGGGCCGTCGGCGCTGAGGTCGCGGATGCCCGCGTGCGCCGCGAAGGGCGCGGGGTCGACGGGCGCGGCGAAGGTCAAGGTCACGCGCCGAAACTGCCGGCTCAGCAGTTCGGCCGTCGTCTCGACCGCGACCAGCCTGCCCCCGCGGATGACGCCTACCCGGTCGCAGACGCGCTCGACCTCGCTCAGGACGTGCGAGGAGAAGAACACCGTCCGCCCCTCGCCCTTGACCTCGCGGAGGATGCTCAAGAACTCCTCCTGCACCAGCGGGTCGAGTCCGCCCGTGGGCTCGTCCAACATGAGCAGCGGCGGACGGTGGAACATGGCCAGCAGGAGGCCGATCTTCTGCTTGTTGCCGCGCGAGAGGCGGCGCATGGGGCGGTCCAGCTGAGCACCCAAGCGCTCCGCTAGCTCGCGGGCGTAGGAGAGGTCCCTGACGCCGCGCAGCCTCGCGAACAAGGCCAGCAGGTCCTCGCCCACCATGTCGTCCAGGGTAAACTCGGTGGGCAGGTTGCCGACCCGCGCGCGGATGGCGACGGAGTCCCTGCGGCTGTCGAGGCCGAAGACGCTGGCGCGGCCGCTGCTGGGGCGCAAGAAGTCGAGGATGGTGCGGACCGTGGTCGTCTTGCCCGCGCCGTTGGGGCCGAGAAAGCCGTACACTTCGCCCCTCTTAACCTCGAGGTTGATGTCCCTTACGCCCCAGCCCTTGGGGTAGCGCTTGCCCAGGTTTTCGGTGTGAATGACCGTGTCCACGCTGCAACCTCCCGTCTCTACCCTTCACCGGGGTCGGCACCGTCCGCCCGCGACGCTTTCCAGCGCTCGAAGATGCTGGGAAACTCCTCTTCCCAATAGCTGAAGAAGTCGCGCATCTCTTCCAGACCGCGCCGCACCTCGAGATCGTCGCTGCCGACGACGCGCAGGCCCTTCTCGGCGAGTTGCCTAAAGGCGACGACGGCGGCCATGCGCCGCTTGGTCACTTCGGCCCAGGCGCCGGGACGGTTGCGGAAGTAGTCGCGTCGCTGCCCCGGCTTGCTGACCCGCTCGATGATGCCCGTCTGCTCGAGCAGGCGCGTGCTGGTGCTGATCGAGCCGCGACTGGCCTGGAGGCCGAGGGCGAGGTCTTCGGCGCTCTGCTCCGGCGGCTCGGCCACCAAGAGAGCGCCCAGGACGCGTCCCGCCATGCGGGGCAGGCCGAGGGCCTCGAGCAGGAGGCCGACCTCCTCGATGTACTGGCGTTTGGCGGGGCTGAGGGATGGAAGGAGCATGGCTCGAGCATAAGCTTTTAGAACTTTCTGTCAATACTAAATGTATTAAATCAAAGGGCGAGTGCAGCCTGCAAAAAGCCGCCTTTCTTTGACGAGATGTGTCCCTTATGCCAGTATGTAAGGGCCGGAAAAGCTGGCGAAATCTTTATAGAGTGGTGATGCCATGGTGGACATGAGGAGAGGGTACGGCCTGCTGGCCGCGCTGCTGTTGAGCTTGAGCCTGACGGCCTGCGGCTCGTCCGATCCGCTTTCTTTGGTTGGCGAGGAGGCCGTCGAGGAGCTGGCGCCCCCGCCCTTTGCCGGGCAGCCTGGACCGCCCCGGCACGCCCGCAATCCGCGAGTGCCGCGGACGATCGACTGGCGCGAAGAGGTCATCTACTTCGCCATGACCGACCGCATGAGCAATGCCATTCGCGGCAACGACGACGGCGCTAAGCGCCCCGGCGCGGGCGACGAGGGCACGACCGAGGCCGAGAACCCGCTCGGCTGGCACGGCGGCGATTTCGCGGGCCTCACCCACAAGATCAGGGAGGGCTACTTTCAGAAGATGGGTTTTACCGCCCTCTGGCTCTCGCCCGTCTACCTCCAGGTACCCGCCCTCACCGTGAACGACGCCAACAGCCCCAACGACGGCAAGCGCTTTGCCGGCTACCACGGCTATTGGGGGGACGACTTCTTCCGGCCCGACCCGCACTTTGGCACCCTGGGCCAGTACAAGACGCTCGTCCGCACGGCCCAGCAGCACGGCATCAAGGTCATCCAGGACATGGTCGTCAACCACGCCGGCTACGATGCGGCGCTGACCCGCAGCCACCCCGAGTGGTTCCACAGCCAGGAGGACTGCGAGCGCGCGCCTCCCGCGGAAAAGGTCCAAGCCTGTGACCTGGCTGGGCTTCCCGACTTCAACGACCGCATTCCCGAGGTCAGGGACTTCTTGAACAGCACTGTCGACTACTGGGTGAACTTGGGTATCGACGGCATCCGCATGGACACCGTCAAACACGTCTACGACGACTACTGGCAGCAGTTCTTCGCGCCTGGCGGCCCCGGCGACCCCAGTATCGTCTGGACCGTGGGGGAGATCTTCGACGGCCGCCCCGAGTTCATCGCCACCTACCTCGACGAGCTGGGTATGCCCTCGGCCTTCGACTTTCCGCTCTACTTCCGCGTCAAGGACCACCTCTCGAGCCCTGCCGGCAACCTCGACGAGGTGGCGGTGGTCTTCGACGGGGACGCCGCTTACAGCGACCCCAGCCGCCTGACCACCTTCATCGACAACCACGACGTGCCGCGCTTCATGTCCGAGGCGGCGAATCGCGGCGTCACCGGGACGGCCGCCGCCCAGCGCCTGGACATGGCCCTGTCGCTCATCTACACCGTGCGCGGCACGCCGTCGGTCTACTACGGCACCGAGAACGCCATGCTGGGCAAGGGTGACCCCTACAGCCACCCGCCCTTCGAGGGCAACCGCGTCAAGATGGACTTCGCCGCGGGCGCCCCGCTGGCGGGCCGCCTGGCCGCGCTCGCCCAGGCCCGCCGTGACTACCGCGCGCTCACCCACGGCGCCCAGCGCGAGCTCTGGCGCCCCAACGGCCGCGAGCCGGTCTTCGCTTTCCGGCGCACGCTTCACGGCGAGGCGCCGGTCGTTGCGGTCTTGAACAACGGCGACAGCCCCATCGACCTCGCCCGCCTCTCGGCGGGGAGCGGCGGCATCCCGCTCCAGGGGACCTTCGCGCCGGGCGCGACGCTCACCGAAGTGACCGGCCGCGGCCACGGCCTCTCCGTGACCCCTTCGGGCCTCTTGGTCGGCGTCATCCCACCGCGCACGCTGCTCGCGCTGACGGGCAGCCCCGGCGAGGACGAGGAGCCGGTCACCGCCACCGCGACCTTTACCGTAGACGCCCGCTCGCAGGGTGACGGGGCGATCGAGCTGCGGCGCTTCGACACCGGCCGGGAAGTCCGCTATCCCATGACCGAGGTCGCGGGCCGCCCCGGCTTTTGGGAGGTTCGCTTGGAGGGGCTCGAGCGCTTCCGCAACCTCTCGTTTAAGTTCGGCAATGCGGCACAGGACGCCAAGAACTCGGGCTATGAAGGCTTCGGCCAGGACAACCGCTCGCTCTACCTGGACGGGGAGACGCTGCGCTACGAGGGCGTCTACAACTTCGTCAGCACCCCGGCGCCGGACGCCGCCATCACGGGAACCGTGAGCTCGAGCGGCACGCCTCTGCGGGGCGCGCTGGTGGACTCGAGCGCGGACGCCGACAGCTACTACGCCTTCAGCTTCGCGGACGGGAGCTACCACCTGCCCTTCCCGTCCAGCAGCAGCACCGATCTGACGGCAAAGCTCGAGGGCTACGGCTCAAAGACGCTCACGAGCGTGACCGCGCCCGCGAGCGGGCAGGACTTCGAACTCACCGTTTCGGCCTCGCCCAAATACAGCGTCGATGGCGACCTCTCCGACTGGACCTCGCCGCGCGCCAAGCTACTGAACGGACCAGAGGGCTACGATCAGGGCTTTGGCCCCGACAACCTCTTCACCGAGCTCCTGGTGGACTGGGATGACCTCTACCTCTATCTAGGCTACCGCTACCGGGCGAGCGGCAACTCGGCCATCGTCCACCTCGACACCGGCCACCTCGACACCGGCGCCGGCGGCAGCGCTTCGGCGGAAGGGTTCGACGCCTGGCCCCGCCTCGTCACCTTTGCCAACCCCATCGACTACTTCGTCGCGCAGTACCAGGGTGAGCCTCTGCAACTGCGGGAGGTCGTTTCCGACACCGAAGCCAGGGAGATAGGCTCGGGCTTCGCCAAGGCGACCGCGGGCACATCCCCGGCTTTCAGCAGCGAGGTCGCCATCCCCTGGGCCGTGCTCGGCTTCAGCGGCCGTCCCGAGGCGAGGCTGAACGTCCACGCGGGCATCTACGGCGGCGACCGCTACGGTGCGGGCGACATCGCGCCCAACTCGAACTCCACCCCGCCCGCAACCGACAACACCATCGCTGGCTTCGATCAGAACCGGCGCGCGGATTTCCAGACGCCCTTCTCGGTCATGATCACCGACTGAGCTGATGGTCGCATCCAGAAGGGC
>JALZLY010000222.1 GCA_030858465.1 Deinococcota bacterium | reverse complement strand
TCCTGGTGGGTGCGGCGGGCCGCGGCGCAGACGCTGCTGGCGCTCGGCGAGGAGGGCGAGGCGCGCCTCAGCGAGGCCGAGGCAGAGCACCCCGACCGCTACGGCCGCGACGCGGCGCGGCAGGCGCTCTTGGACGCCCAGCTTCAGGAGGCGCGCGTGCGCCGCCTGGAGGGGCGCGCGTGAGGGTCTGGGGCATGATCGTGGGCGGCTACGGCTTCGTGGTCCTGCTCTACTTCGCCCTCTTGAACCTGGCCTATGCCGGCCTGGGTTATAAGGGCCTCAAGACGGTCCGCGACTACCGGCAGGGTCGCTCGAGCCTGGCGCTGCGCGACGCCCTGGCGCAGGGCAGCTACCGGCCCGTTTCGATCCTCGTGCCCGCCCGCGACGAGGAGGACGCCATCGTCGCCTCGGTCTACTCCTATCTGGCCCTCGACTACCCCGACTTCGAGATCATCGTCGTTTCCGACGGCTCGGTGGACCTGACGCTGCCCAGGCTCGCCGACAGCTTCGACCTCTACGAGGTGCCGGGTATCTACCAAAAGCGCATCGAGACCGCGCCGGTGCGGGCCGTCTACCGCTCCGCGCGCTATCCCCGGCTGATCGTCGTCGACAAGGATTACGGCGGCAAGTCCGACGCCTTGAACGCCGGGCTCAACCTGGCGCGCTATCCGCTTCTTTGCGCCGTGGACGCCGACTCGCTCTTGGACGCCGGCGCCCTGCTCACGGTGTCCGGCCACTTTGCCGAGGACGAGAGGCTGATCGCCGCGGGCGGCACCATCCGTCCGCTCGAGCGCGCCGTGCAGGCCGCGGGCGGCGGCGAGACGCGCTTGCCCAGGAGCTGGCTGACCCGCGTTCAGGTCGTCGAGTACGCGCGCGCGCTCTTGATGGACCGCCTCGGCTGGAGCGGAAGCAACCACCTGCTCATCATCTCGGGCGCCTTTGGCGTCTTTAGCCGCGACGCCGTGATGAAGGTGGGCGGCTACCGCATAGGTACGGTCGGCGAGGACATGGAGCTGGTGGTGCGTCTCCACAAGCATTTTCTGGACCAGGGGCTCGACTACAAGATGCTGTTCGTGCCCGAGCTCATCTGCTGGACGGCCACGCCGAGGGGTCTCGGCAACCTGCGCCGGCAGCGCAACCGCTGGCAGCGCGGCCTCTGGGAGGCGCTCTGGCTGCACCGCGACATGCTCTTCAACAGGCGCTACGGCCGGCTGGGCACGGTGGTCCTGCCCTACTTCTGGTTTTTCGAGGGTCTGGCGCCGGTGGTCGAGGGCGTCGGCTACGTGCTCATCATCCTGAGCCTGCTGCTTGGGTTTATGTTCCCTGAGTTCGCGCTCATCTTCTTGTTCCTGACGGTCTTTTGCGGCATGATCTTGTCGCAGCTCGCGGTCGGCGTGGAGACGCTGCTGTTCGGCCGCTATCCTCGGCTGGGCGACCGGCTGGCGCTCTTCGGCGCGATTCTGCTCGAGCTCTTCGGTTACCGCCAGCTCTTGGTCATCGAGCGCTTCGCCGCCACTTTCCAGGTGTTCAGCCGGCGCGGCCACTGGGGCCGGCGGCGGCCGCGCCGGAGCGACTACTAGCTTCCGCCAGGCTCGAGGACCGCTTCGGAGGCTTGCTCGACGGTCCAGGCGGACTGCTTTGCCAGCGAGCGTTGCTACGGCGACCTTGCCTCCGCGGACTGTGAAGCCGGTTGCGATACCACTTGCGCCGGCAGGAGCGCCCGATTATTTTTCAGGATCGACCAGGCCTTTCACGAACCAGCGCTGCATGAAGATGACGATGACGACGGGCGGCAGCAGTGCCAAGACGGCGGTGGCCATGATAATGTGCCAGTCGGTCTGCGCCTCGCCGGTGCCGATCATCTTGACGATGCCGATGACGATCGTCTCCATGCCGCGGGAGGTGGTGATGAGCAGCGGCCACAGGTACTGGTTCCAGCCGTAGATGAACAAGATGACGAAGAGCGCGGCGACGTTGGTGCGTGACAGCGGTAGGAGCACGCTCCAGAAAAAGCGCATCGGCCCGGCGCCGTCTATCTGCGCGGCGTCGACCAGTTCGTCGGGAATGGTCAGGAAGAACTGCCTGAAGAGCAAGGTGGCGGTCGCCGAGGCGATCAGCGGAATGGTCAGGCCGGCAAAGGTATCGACCATGCCGAAGTCGGCCACCACCGCGTAGGTGGGAATGATGCGCACCTCGACGGGCAGCATCAGGGTGATGAAGATCATCCAGAAGAAGAACATTCTGCCGGGAAACTCGAAAAAGACCACGGCGTAGGCCGACAAGAGCGAGATGGAAATTTTGCCCAGGGTGATGACGAGTGCCATGATCAGACTGTTGCGCATCATGGTGATGGCCGGGGTGCCGCGCACCCGCGCGCCCTGGCCCGACTCGAGGGCCTGCCCGTAGTTCTCCACGGCGTGCGGTCCGGGCACGAGTGGCATCTGGCCGCGGGCGATGGTGCCTACGTCGTGGGTCGAGCCGATCACCGCCAGGTAGATGGGAAAGGCAAAGAGGATGACCCCGACGATGAGGACGAGGTGCGGGAAAAAGTTATTGCGGGACCCTACCATGAAACACCTGCCATCAGTAGTGCACCTGGCGCTCGATGTAACGGAACTGCACGACGGTGAGGAGGATGACGGCAAGCATCAGGATCACCGATTGCGCCGAGCTTCCGCCCAGGTCCAAGTTGATGACGCCGTCGCGGTAGACCTTGTACATCAAGGTGGTGGTGGCCCGGCCGGGCCCACCCTGGGTGAGCGCGTGGATCACCCCGAAGGTGTCGAAGAACGAGTAGATGAGGTTGACCACCAAGAGAAAGAAGGTCGTCGGCGACAACAGCGGAAAGACGATCGACGCGAAGCGCCGCCCACCGCCGGCCCCGTCGATGGCGGCAGCCTCGAGGATGGTCTTGGGAACCGACTGCAGGCCCGCCAGAAAGAAGATGAAGTTGTAGCTCACCTGCTTCCAGGCGGACACCACTATCACCAGGATGAAGGCCTGGTTACCGTTCAAGCGGTAGTCCCAGGGCACACCCAAGGCGCGCAAGCCCTGGCCGAGATGGCCGATGCTCGGATGAAAGATGAAGAGCCAGAGGACCGCCGCGACCGCGGGCGCGATGGCGTAAGGCCAGATGAACAGCGTCCGGTAAGCGCCACTGCCGCGGATTACCCGGTCGGCCATCGCCGCGAAGAGCAGGGCGGGCGCCATCGCCAGGAACGTCACCGTGGCGGAAAAAATCAGGGTGATGCGGACCGACTCTAAGTAGCGCGGGTCGCTGAGAATCACCTGGAAGTTCTCGAGCCAGACGAACTGTGTGCGCAGGCCGAAGGGATCTTGAATCAGGACCGAGTAGTAGATCGCCTGAGCGGCGGGCCAGAAAAAGAAGATGAGGGTGACGACGATCTGCGGTGCGAGCAGGAGGTACGGAAGAACTTTGTTCCTGTAGATGGCGCGCCGACGCATTGGCCTCCTTAGGCTAAACCAGGTGCTCGAGCACCTCGAGCACCTCGAGCACCTGGCGTCAAACGTCTATAAGCGGGTTTAGCGGTTGGCGCGCTCGAACGCCCTGAGCACAGTGTTGCCGCGCTCTACGGCGTTGTCGAGCGCCTGCTGGGCGCTCTGTTGCCCCTGGAGCGCCGCCTCCATCTCCTCTTGGTGGATGTTGCGGATTTCCACCATATTGCCGAACCTGAGGCCCCGCGAGTTCTCGGTGGGCTCGCTGCGGGTGAGCTGCTCGTAGGGGATGTTGAGGCCGGGATTCTCCTCGTAGAAGCCTTCTTCTTCCAGCTCTTCATGCACGCCGAAGATGATCGGCAGGTAGCCGCTTTCGGTGTGCCACGCCCTCATCACTTCCGGCTGGCTGATGTAGCGGAAGAACTCGGCGACGGCGCGATACTCCTCGTCGGTGCGGCCGGGGGCCGTCATCACCCAAAAGCTGGCTCCGCCGATGATCGAGTTGTTGGGCGCGGCCTCCACATCATCGTAGTAGGGGAGGAAGCTGACTCCCCAGTCGAACTGCGCCTCGTTCATGACGCGGGCGCGAAAGGCCGAGGAGGTATGGATGATGGCGCACTCGCCCGAGGGAAAGAGCGGTTCGGCGCTGTTGTCACGCCCGCCGTAGGTGAACGACCCTTCGGCCTGCATGTCGAGCAGGGTTTGCAGGTGGCGCACGTGCAGGTCGCTGTTGAACATCAGCTCGGTGTCGAGCCCTTCCATGCCGTTGGCGCGGGTGCCGATGGGCACGTCGTGGATGGCGCTGAACTGCTCGATCTGGGTCCAGGTCGGCCAGGAGGTGGTGAAACCGCAGGTCGAGGTGCCGCTGTCGACAATTTGCCTGGCGGCCTCGCGCAGCTCGTCCCAGGTCTCGGGCGGGTCCTCGGGGTCGAGGCCGGCCTCGCGGAAGGCGTCCTTGTTGTACCACATGACGGCGGTCGAGGAGTTGAAAGGCATCGACATCATGCTCCCGTCGGGCAGACTGTAGTAGCCGCGGATGGCCGGGATGTAGATGTCGGGGTCGAACTCCACGCTGGTGTCTTCCATGAGCTGGTGAACAGGCACGATGGCGTCGCCGGCAGCCATCATGGTCGCCGTGCCCACCTCGAACATCTGCACGATGTGGGGAGCGTTGCCGGCACGGGAGGCGGCGATGGCGGCGACCAGCGTTTCAGTGTAGGTGCCTCGGTAGGCGGGGGTGACGACGTAGTCGTCTTGCGAGGCGTTGAAGGCCGCGACGATACTCTCGAGCATGCCGCCCAAGGGCTCGCCGAGACCGTGCCAGAGTTCGACGTTCGTTTGCGCCGTCGCGCCGCCGAAGAGCGCGAGCGTAGCCCACAGGGAGACTATCAGTTTCAGTCGTTTCACAGAATTCCTCCTTAGTGACTTTCAAGTGAGTCTAACATGCTTTGACCTACCCTGCATTCATCAAACCGCCCGCTTGTCACGCCTGTGTCAGCCATAGCAC
>JALZLY010000221.1 GCA_030858465.1 Deinococcota bacterium | reverse complement strand
TTCAAGTTGGCGGTGTAGTAGGGCAGCAGGGCGACCTCGTTGCAGAAAATCTCTTGGGCGTACTTGTGCGGTAGCTGTCCCTTGGGCAGGTACTCGATGAGTTCGGTGACGAAGGTGCCGGTGCCGGTCGCGGGGTCTAAGATGTTCACGCCCTTGTCGCCCAGGAGCTTGCCAAAGTGCTGGTAGACGAGGTGGTCGGCGGCCTCTATCATGAAGCGGACGATTTCACCGGGCGTGTAAACGATGCCTAACCTGTCGGCCCCGGCGGGGTTGTAAGCCTTGTAGAAGTTCTCGTAGATGACCTTTAGGAACTTCTGCTTTTCGTGGTGGTCGGCGATGCCCGCGGCGGCGGCGCGGATGATGGCGTAGTAGGACTCGATGCGGGCGAGGGCGTTCCGTCTTACCGCGCCGGTGAAAAAGCTCTGGCTGAGGTGCTCGAGCTCGCGGGCGATGTTGTTCTCGCGGTGAAACTGCGCTTCGTTGAAGACGTTCAGGAAAATGTCCTCGGTGAGGATGTGCTGTATGAGCATCTCGCGGATGTCGGCGGGGGTCAGGTGCGGGTTGATGGCCTTTTGGGCGAGCCCCAAGAGGCGGTCTCTGCGACGCTGAAACTCGGCATTGGCCTGGCCCTGCGCCTCGATGACGCCGCGAAGTTCGTCCAGCAGGTCAGGGAGGTCGTTTTGGAACCTGCCGACCGCCTCGCGGAAGGTGCGAACAAAGGGCGGCTCGAAGGCGACGAACTGGCTCAGCAGGGCGTGAAGGATGGCGCTGTCGCCAAAGCTGCTACGCCCCACCTCCTGGCCGTTTTGAATGAGCACGACCTCGCGCGAGTCCTCGAAGAGGATGTTGCTGTCGGGGTAGCCCTTGGCGAGCTTTAGGGCGATCTCGGCGTCTAAGTTGTCGCGCTCGTCCTTGCTCTCCCAGTAGCCCATGTCCTGCCGAACGGCGTTTTTTAGGGTGCCGTCGGGCCGGACGAAGGCGCCGTTGACGCGGATCTCGAGCTCGGGCACCAGCACCAGGCCCTTGCCGCCGGCGTAGCTCTCCAAGAGCCACTGAAAGGCGCCGCGGATGCTCGACTCGTTGCGTGAGCCGCCGTACTGGATGAGCTTTTCGACGCGGGCGTGGTACTGCTGGATGAGCTGGAGCGACATGGTTAGGCGAGTATAGAGGTTAGGCGAGCATGAGGCGGCGGCCCTTGCTCATCCCTAGCCCACGCCTGCGTCGCTCGCGGGAATACCCAGCGTCTTCGCCGCTCGAGTCATCCCCTTGTCCAGGGTGTAGAGCATCTGAGCCCCGTGGTTGCGGGCGACGTCTCGACGGATTCACTGCTCGCCTCGACGTAAAAGGGCATGAGGAAGCTGGTGTCCAGATAGAACAGCTTAGTACCGGGCCTCGTCGCGAAGCTGCCGCAAAATTTCCAGGCTGCTCGTTTTGGCGAGCGGCTGCATGGCCCGAAGTGCGGCTCGAGCCCTGATCGGTCCGCCCTAGATGCCGAGTTCCGTCTTGGCGTATATCTGCGCGTGGGTCAACGCGGCGTCTACACAAGGAACTGGAATCTCCTCTCCAGTGTGAAACACACATTCTTGCCAACCCTCCGGGCTGCGGTAGAAGCCATGAATCTGTCGGGTCTGGCTGTCCACCAGCAGATACAGCTCCAGGCCGCGAATGCTCTGGTAGACGAAGCGCTTTTCGTGCAGGTCTTTTCGCGCGGTGGATTCGCTCAAGACCTCGACGATGACGCAGGGCTTTTCCTGATAGTAGCTCGTCAGGTCATTGTCGCAGACCACCATGACGTCCGGGTAGTAAAACACGTCCTCGGCGCGCACCTTCATGTCGCTCATGTAGACCACGCAGGGACGATCGGCCAAAGCGTTGCCGAACGCTCGAGCGATGTTCCCGGCGATGATGTTATGTGTAGGGCTCGAGCCCGCCATGGCATAAACATAGCCATGCACATACTCGTGGCGAATGTCGGCGTCCCTTTCGCCCGCAAGATAGTCGCCCACGCTGATGCGGTCGAGCGCACTGGAAGCGTACATGACGACATCTTAGCAGAGTGGCGGTGAGCGTGAGAAAAGGCTCGAGTTCTAAACCCCGCCGTCAAGAACCTCTCTTACTGCCCCAAGATCATGGCGAAGATGAGCGGCGCCACGATGGTCGCGTCGGATTCGATGACGAACTTGGGCGTGGTGGTCTCGAGCTTGCCCCAGGTGATCTTTTCGTTGGGCACCGCGCCGGAGTAGGAGCCGTAGGAGGTGGTCGAGTCGCTGATCTGGCAGAAGTAACCCCACACCGGGACGCCCAGGCGCTGCATGTCCTGGTGGAGCATCGGCACCACGCAGATGGGGAAGTCCCCGGCGATGCCGCCGCCAATCTGAAAGAAGCCGACGGAGTGTTCGGGGCTGACCCTGGTGTACCAGTCGGCGAGCGCCATCATGTACTCGATGCCGCTGCGCACGGTGTGGACGTTTTCGATGCCACCGGTGAGGCAGTGGCCCGCGTACATGTTGCCGGTGGTGGAGTCCTCCCAGCCGGGCACGGTGATGGGCAGGTCCTTCTCGGCGGCGGCGACGACCCAGGAGTCCTTGGGGTCGATCTGGTAGTGCTCTTCCAAGGCGCCGCTCCTGATCAGCCTGTAGATGAACTCGTGCGGAAAGTAACGTTCGCCCGCTCGGTCGGCCCGTTGCCACTCGTTGAGGAGGGCCTTCTCGAGGCGGCGCATGGCCTCCATCTCGGGGATGGTGGTGTCGGTGACGCGGTTCATGTGGCGGTCCAGGAGGGCCTGCTCCTGCGCGGGGCTGAGCTCGCGCCAGTTGGGGATGCGCTCGTAGAAGTCGTGGGCGATCAGGTTGAAGATGTCCTCTTCCAGGTTCGCGCCGGTGCAGGAGATGGCGTGGACCTTGTCCCGGCGGATCATCTCGGCGAGCGAGAGGCCCAGCTCGGCGGTGCTCATGGCACCGGCCAGGGTGACCATCATGACGCCGCCCTCCCCTAAGTGGCGTTCGTAGGCCTCGGCGGCGTCTAGAAGCGCCGCGGCGTTGAAGTGGCGGTAGTGGTGCTTGATGAACTGACTTACGGGTCCTTTGGGCACGACCAGCATCCTTTCAGGTGAGCAGGCTTTGCCGGGCTTGACGAAGCGTCAAGCCCTCGGAGTTCTTTTGTTCGCTCCACACCAAGGAGCCTCTGCTTTGGTGGCTCGAGGTGCCAAGAGCACTTCGGCGCCTCCAGGCCGACACGACAGATTAGCAGATGGCGAGGGACGACTCGAGGCTGGCTCGAACAGTAGGCGCTCGCTTCTGTTAGACTCTCCCTTGCACGCCCAGCGTGCCCTCTGCCCGGAGCGGCCTGTTTAGGACAGGCCAAGGCGTTGCCCAATCGGCCCCTGGCAGTTGCATCTCAACAAGCTGCATCTCAACAAGCTGCACCTCAACAAGCTGCACCTCAACAATGGGAGACCCTATGCCGTCCACAACAAGCTAACGGTTTGACGCCTACCGATTTTATGACCTCGAGCTCGCTCTTCACCCGCGACCTCTACGCGAGGTATCTCAACAAGGAGACCACGCCCGAGGGGGAGGCCCTGGTCGGCCGCGTCACCGTGGGGGTGATCGCCGCGCTGTCCTTTGCCATCGCCATCAACCCGCCGGGGGTGATCATGGAGATCGCCACCTGGAGCTTTCAGGGCAGCGCCATGCTCTTTCCCGTCCTGGTGGCGGGGCTCTACTGGCCGCGCTGCACGAGGGCGGGCGCGGTGGCCGGCGGGCTGGTGTCGTCGGGCCTCACCATCGGCTGGCTGGCCGGCGTCTTGCCTTTGTCCTGGACCTTCGGCTGGATTCCGGTGGTGCCGGCGGTGGTGGTGGGTACGCTTGTCCTGGTCGTCGTCAGCCTCTTGAGCAGGCCCGACGAGAGGCGGCTGGCCGAGTACTCGAGGCTGTGGGACGGTTGACGCGCAGGCGCGTCCGTTGCAGCGAGTGTCAGGCGACATGCACACCAAACACCATAGCAGGTTTTTTCGCGCCGCTTAAACGCGGCATTGTTGGTATCTATCACTTTGTCACTCCTAATACCAACCGCTACTTGAAAAGCCATAAATAATTGATGAATAGAAGCCAGTGCAGGACAGCCAAGCATGACAGATCGTTTATGGCATTTGATTGGGCAATTGGTATAAGCATTTAGAGCGTTATCTGCACGAGTTTGCGTTCCGGTACAACTTGCGAACGCAAAAGAATGGGTCGGGTTTAACGTCATGCCAAGCAACCGTGAAGGCCATCTCACCTATAAGGCGCTGATACAATGACTAAGACCAAAGACCAACCGCTGTTCCTAGGTATGGACTTTGATGAGGCGCTCGAGCGTCTCGCTAGGGTCAACACCAAAGACATAGACGCAGCTATAGAGAGTGAACCGCACGAAACGGACGCCCCGCCGGGTATCGCTACGCCGTTTATAAAGTGGGTCGGCGGTAAGCGTAGTCTCATGGACACGCTTTTACTCAAGATGCCTGAGACTTTCAGGGACTACCACGAGCCATTTGTAGGCGGCGGGGCGCTGTTCTTTGAACTGGTAGGACGCAAACGGCTCCGTGCTGCTCACCTGAGCGATACGAACCTTGACCTCGTGTTTGCCTACACCGTTATAAAAAAAGACCCTACGGCACTTATAGAGGCGCTCAAGGTACACGCTGCTAAGCACAGTGATACCCTGGAGGGCACAGGCGAGTATTACTATAAAGTGCGCGCCAAAACGAAGCTTACCGAACCTGTAGACATTGCCGCACGCTTTATCTACATGAACAAAACGGGCTATAACGGCCTTTACCGAGTCAACAGTAAAGGAGAGTTCAACGTACCCGTAGGGCGCTACAAAAACCCCGGCATCGTTCAAGAGAGCAACATTTGGGCGTGTCATGAGGTGCTAAAGGTCGCCGACATTGAGCATGGAGAGTTTGACACTATCAAGCCCCAACGCGGCGATTTCGTGTATTTCGATCCACCCTATCACCCCAAAGACGAAACGTCGTTTACCAAGTATTCCAAGCTGGACTTTTCTGAGCAAGACCAAGTGCGGCTTAGGGATTTCGTAGTAAAACTGCACAAAAGCGGCGTGAAGGTGATGCTGTCAAACTCAGATACGCTCTTTATCAAAGACTTGTACAAGAGCAACATGTTTAAAATCGCCATCGTGCAAGCGCCGCGTTTCGTAAACTGCAAGTCTAATAAGCGTAACGCAGTAGACGAGGTTCTTATTACGAACTACTGACGATACCCAATTCCCTACGGTCACAGGGTACTTTGAAAGAGGCCGATAAGTCAGCAAGATGGGTCGGCAAGGCGCAAACTATACCGGAAGCGTACTCGAGGTGGTTGTCTGGAACAGGCTTGTCGGGCGCGGCTATCAGTTCGTAGATAAGCCGAAGTTCAAGGCCGCTAGGTATCTCGAGCAGCCTATCTATTCGGCTCAGGTTGACATAGCTCAGGTTGACATAGCTCAGGTTGACATTGGGGTAAGCATCTATGGGACGAAGCGTAAATGCGATTTTGCCATCTACCACCCTGAAAAGTGGCCAGAGGGTTTGCTTATTGAGTGCAAGTGGCAACAAATGGGCGGCTCAGCAGATGAAAAGTTTCCTCTTGCGGTACTGAATATCAAAATGCAGTCGCCCTATAAAAGCTACAAGAAGAGCGCCGAACAATGGATGCGAAATCAAGTTGACGGCAAACTCTTGCATGTTTTCAACATGAGTCAGTTTCAAACATGGGTCAATAGCGGGAACATATGAGCCAAGGCAAAAGCTAGGAGCTACATGCTGAAAATGCTTAGAAAGTATGCTGTTGACGACACCTATGCTGTTGCACGGCTAGGTGCGACTCAAATCACGGATTGGTTAAATGGGTTGGGCATCACGAGCAACCTTACTAACGTAGAAGATGTACCCGAGTATCAAAGCAAAGATGTTGACCTCATCTGGGAAACCCAAAAAGCGGTCTACCAAGTAGAACTAAAGGTTGACCGCTTACATCGGACGGGAAACTTCTTTTTTGAAACCCTGAGTAACAGCGAACGTGGCACCCCCGGCTGCTTTCTCTACACCGAGGCTGACCTGTTTTTCTACTACTTTGTCACCGTGCGAGAACTTTACATCTTGCCCATACCTGGGGTGCGCGACTGGTTTTTAAGGCATCAAGGTTCACCCGGCCTACTTAGGCATTCGTCAAACAGGTTTAGCGAGCGAGACACCACCACGCCCGTTCGTGGCGGCAGCTTCTATACTACTAGAGGCGCGCTTATACCCGTAAGGGCGGTGCTAAAAGAGGTTGACGGGGTTCAGGGGCCTATCAAGCTAAAGATCAAAAGTTGATAAGTATATAGTTCCCAGGGAAAACGCGCATCAAGGTATTGACTGAAGTGCTCAGCGCTGGATTATAGACCACTGGATTATAGCCTAAGCAGCGGGTCAAGGCCTGAGGCGAGAGAGGCCTAGGCTCTAGACGCGCCCCCGGTAGAGGCCGACTCGGACGCCGCCGTTTTCGAAGGGGGTGACGCTCCCGACCTCGAGCCCGGCGGTCTCGAGCAGCCTGGCATGAGGGCTGATGAGGGCGAAGTTCCAGCCCTTCGCGGTCTCCCGCAGACGCTGGCCGAGCGCCCGGTAGAGGGCCATGACCTCGCCCTCGCCGAGGCGCAGGCCATAGGGCGGGTTGCTGATGATGAGTGGCCTGTGGCTGGAGCCCCGCAGGGCGCCGTAGTCGAGGCTGGTGGCGTCGCCGCGCATGACCTCGAGGCGGCCCCGCAACCCTGCGCGCTCGGCGTTGCCGTAGAGCGCCCGCAGCGCGCCGAGCGCGTGGTCGGCGCCCACGAGCCTGAGGTCCGGGTGGGCCGGAGCCGCCGAGCGCGCCTCTCGCCTCAGGCGTTGCCACTTGCTCGGCTGAAAGCTGGGGAAGTGTTCAAAGGCGAAGGAGCGGTTCAGCCCCGGCGCGGTCCCCTCCGCGAGGCCTGCGGCTTCGAGCAGGAGCGTTCCCGAGCCGCACATCGGGTCGGCGATGAGATCGAAGTTCTGCCAGCCCGCCTCCAGCAGGCAGCCGGCCGCCAGCGTCTCGCGGATGGGCGCCTTGGCGGTGGCCTGACGGTAGCCGCGCCGAAAGAGCAGCTCCCCCGAAGAGTCGAGGCTCAGGGTGCAGCGGTCCTGAAAGAGGCGAGCATGAACGGTGAGAGGGGCGTCGTCAAGCAGTGCGGGTGCGAGGCCGAGGGGTTCTAGAGCCTCGAGGGCCGCGCTGTGCAGCGTCTCGGCGATCTTGGCCCCGTGCCGGAGCCTGGAAGCCCTGGCGCTGACGCGGACGGCAAAGGCGGGTGCGAAGCCGAGCATGAGCTCCCAGCGGAGCCTCACAGCCTTGTTGAAGAGCATGGGGTAGGACTGAGCCAGGAAGTCGCCCTGCCGCCACAGCAGCCGGTTGGCCGTCCGCAGCCACAGGTTGCCGTGGTAGAGGAGGTCAAGCGGCCCGCTGAACTCGGCGCCGCCGCGGACCGCTACGATCTCCGCCGCGCCGAGCGCGCGCAGCTCGCCGACCAGCACCTGCTCGAGGCCGGGGGCGCAGCTTGCCAGGTAGCGCTGCGTCGCCTTGTAAACGTGACGCTTCAAGCGGCGCTCCAAGGCGCGCTCGCTCAACATCAGCGCCGCCGGCTCCTTGCCTGGCCCCGCAAGCGCGGGTCGAGCGCGTCCCTGAGGCCGTCGCCCAGGAGGCTCCAGCCGAGCACGGTCAGGGCGATGGCGATCCCCGGCACCAGCGCGGGGTAGGGGCTCAAGCTCATGAAGCTCTGCGCCTCGCGCAGCATGTTGCCCCAGCTTGGCGTGCGCGGCGGCGTGCCGAGGCCAAGAAAGCTGAGGGCGGC
>JALZLY010000220.1 GCA_030858465.1 Deinococcota bacterium | reverse complement strand
GCCAGAGGGTGAGCTGGAATGACGGTGCCGTCAAAGAGCAGGGTCTGCTGCGCGGCTGTGAGCGCCGGTGCTTTCATGGGCTAGAACTTCCCTTCCCGCTCCTGAAAGTGCGTGGGTTTGCCGAGAGTCCCTCCGCCGGTGCTTACCCAGTGGGCGGTCCACGCGATCATCTTCCGTAGTGGCACCTTGGGATAGCCGAAGAGAAGGTGCGCTTGGGAGGCGTTGCTCAGGAGCGCTGTCGCCCCCTCCTCATGCTCCATGACGGGCTCGCGACCAAGGAGTTCGGCGAACCTCTCTGCTAGCCAGCGGACCGAGACCGTCTCGGGTCCCGTCACATTGAGGACCTTGGCTGGAGACGCGCAGAGACGGAGCGCACGCAAGGCTATCTCGTTGGCGTCGCCTTGCCAGATAACGTTGACATGGCCCATGCGCAAGTCGATGGGCTTGCCTTCCTTGACGGCGCGCGCCACTTCCAGCAGCACCCCGTAGCGCAGGTCGATGGCGTAGTTGAGGCGGTAGTGAAGCAGCGGCGTGCCGTAGCGGAGCGAAAAGTGCTCGAAGATTCGTTCCCTTCCCAAGCAGGACTGAGCGTACTCGCCCACCGGGCCGGTCGGGTGCGCCTCGGTTGGCCCGCCGTGCAGGACCGGCGTGAGTGGGTAGACGTTGCCGGTCGAAAAGGCGACGATACGCGACTCGCAGAAGCGCTCCGCCACCCGGCCCGGCAGGTAGGCGTTCATCGCCCAGGTGAGGTGCTCCTGGCCTGTGGTGCCGAACTTCATGCCCACCAGATAGAGGATGTTGGGAACGTCCGGCAGCGCCCTCAGCTGAGCGTCATCCAGAAGATCGACCTTGATGGTGGTGACCCCACTTGCCTGCAGGTCACGCTCGGCTTCCGCGGAGGAGAAGCGCGAGGCGGCGATGATCCTCCTCTCGCCCCCTGCCAGCTCAGCGGCGCGGCGCGCGAGGCGAGCTAGGCTCGGCCCCATCTTGCCGCCCGCGCCGAGCAGCAGGATGTCACCGTCGAGCCCCTTCATATCCTCGACGAGCGCGGCCGAGGGGGTTGCCAGGATGTCCTCGAGCGCTTCCTCGCTCTCGATCTTGTCCACGAGGGAAGTCGTCATGACAAGGCCTCCCGCAGTACGGCCTGCGCCGCCTTGACCGACGCGTGAGCGGCCTCCTCCTGGGACAGGTCCGACGGCCGGTAGTGAGGCTCGAGCACGAGCGTGCCCCTATAACCGTCCTCTATCAATCTCCTTACCTGCGCCAGGTAATCTATGTCTCCCTGTCCTAGCGGAACAAAGTGAGGCTTGCCCTTTCCGTGGCGCGTCAAGTCCTTGAGGTGAACGTGGGCGATAGGGCAGGCATCGAGCGCGTCGTAGCCATCAGGGTAGGCTCGCTCACCGGCGGCCAGGGCGTTGCCGGGGTCCCAGAGGGCGGCGAGGTGGTCGAGCAGGTCCTTGGGAGCGCGCTCTCGAATAAGCTTGAAGAGCGCGCCCAACTCTTCGCCCGTTGCCACCGCGCATACCGGCTCGTTTTCCACCACGAGTAGGGTATCTCGTGCGCGGGCGACTTCAGCAGCTTGGATGAGCTTATCGCTGACAGCGCGGACGAGCGCGTCGCTCCAGGGCTCGCGCCAGAAGGTAAAGACGCGAAGCTTGCGGGTGCCGAAGCGCCGGCAGAGTCCGGCGGCCTTGTCGAGCAGAACGAGCTGCGCTTCATAGCTCTCCGCGCCACCCAGCGCGAAATCGGCCTGCATCTGTCTGGGTTTGCCGTCAAGAGGTGACTTGAAAATCGGCGAGGCGATGGCGGTCACTTCCAATTTATGCTCGTTCAGTGCAGCCTGGGCGCGCACGAGCTCCGTTTCGGAGAGCTCGAGGATGTTTTTCCCCCAGAGCATCCTGAGCTCGACGTGCGCGAGCCCCCACGCGGCAATGAGCGCGCAGCTTCGTTCAAAGTCATCGCTTACTTCGTCGCTGATGATGCCAAGGTCAAGCATGCTTGGACCTCCCGTCAGGTGTTGAACTTAAGCCTCTAGGTTAAGGGCACTAGCCCTTAGGCCCTAGTGGGCCTGACCTCGGGCCGACCCCTCGTCCAGAAAGAGGGTGGCGTTTGGGTGGCGGCGTAGCAGGGAGGCGGGACAGGCCGGCGACATCACGCCGTAGAGTGCTGCCTGAACGGCCTGCTGCTTGCGCGCTCCAGGCACGACGCAGACGACGGCTTCCGCAGCGAAAAGCGTCGGCATGGTCAGGGTGACGGCTCGACGTGGGACCTGGGATAGGGAGGGGAAGCAGCCGTCATTCACCTGCTGCTGGCGGCAAGCCTCGTCGAGTTCGACCACCTTGACGCTGAGCGGGTCCTCAAAGTCGGCGACGTGAGGATCGTTGAAGGCGAGGTGCCCATTTTCGCCGATCCCGAGGCAGGCGAGGTGGAGGGGGTGTGCGCGCAGGAGAAGGGCGTAGCGGCGGCAGGCTTCCTCCGGCGCAAGCCCTCCCGGGTCCAGGGTGTAAGCTTCTCGCAACGGGACGTGATGCCACAGCGCATCGTCCAGATAGGCGCTGAATCGCTGCGCCGCGCCCTCGGGCAAACCCACATACTCGTCCAGTTGAAAGGCGGTCACCTGTGCCCAGGGGACCGCTGGCTGCTGCCGCAGTTGCGCCAGAAAGGCGGTTTGTGAGGGCGCGGCGGCGAAGGCTACGTGCGCTGCCCCGTGCCGCTCAACGGCCGCACGGATGAGTTCGGAGGCCCGCTCCGCCGCGAGCTGGGCCATTTCCTGCGAACTGGTGGCAATGACCTGCAGGTGACCGTGACTCGTGCGCACCTCACACCCCTCTTCCCTCATGGCAACTTGTAGGCTCGTTTGGCAAGGTCGTAAGCGAAGGCACGCGCCATCTTAGCGGCGTCCTCCTCCTCGATGAGCCCTCGCGTGACCATGCCGGCCAGCCAGTTGCAGGTGACCCGGCGCCACATATCATGACGCGTGGGAACTGAAGCGAAGGCGCGAGTGTCGTCATTGAAGCCCGCCGTGTTGTAGAGCCCGGCCGTTTCGATGACCGCGTCCAGATAGCGTTCCATGCCCTTGACGGAGTCGAAAAACCACCAGGGCGGCCCCAGCAAGAGGGCGGGGTAGTGACCGGCCAGCGGCGCGAGCTCGCGGCTGTAGGCGCTTTCATCCAGCGTGAAGAGGACCAGGCGAAAGTTGGGGTGGTTGCCGTAAGCGTTCAATAGCTCATACAGAGCGCGGGTCCACTCGGTCCGAACGGGCATGTCCGCG
>JALZLY010000219.1 GCA_030858465.1 Deinococcota bacterium | reverse complement strand
AACGCTGCCGCCTACAGAAATCCGGTCGTCGATGAGCTCTTTGCGCGCGGCGCGCGCGAAGCGGACCAGGCGGTCCGGGGCGAGATCTACGCCGAGATTCAGCGCGTCTTGGTCGAGGAACTCCCTTACTGGTGGCTGGTCGAGACGGACTTCACGGCGGCGTCCGGCGCGAGCGTCCACGGCCTGGCGCCCTGGTCCGGCCAATTTGCCGAAGCGGCCTGGTTTGAAGAGGGCGGGAATTGAACCGGTAGGGGCGCGGCGCCCCTACGCCGTTTATGTTCATCTACCTCATCCGCCGCGTCCTGCAAGCGGTTCCCCTTATCCTGGGGGCGACGATCGTCACCTTTGTCCTCATTCACGTCGCCCCCGGCGATCCCATCCTGGCCTTAGCCGGCGAGGACGGCGACGCGGGCTACTACGCCATGATGCGGGAGCGTTTTGGTTTAGACAGGCCCCTCTGGGAGCAACTCGTCATCTATCTGCGCGGGGTTGTGAGCGGCGACCTCGGCTTTTCCTACCGCCACAACCAGCCTGCCCTCGCGGTCATCCTCTCACGCCTGCCCGCGACCTTGCTCCTCATGGCGCCGGCGCTGCTCTTGGCTATCGTCTGCGGCATCACCCTGGGTGTCCTGGCGGCGAACCGCGCCCACTCGCTGACCGACGCGAGCGTCACCATCCTGTCGCTCCTCGGTCAGGCCGTGCCGGTCTTCTGGCTGGCGCAGCTTTTGCTCCTCGTCTTCGCCTTTCAGCTCGAGCTCTTCCCGGTCCAGGGGATGACGTCGGCACGCCACCGCTTTGAAGGGCTCCGCTACGCGCTGGACGTAGCGCACCACATGGCGCTGCCGGTCGCCGCCCTCACCGTGCAGTACCTGGCGCCCATCGCCCGGGTGACGCGCGCGAGCTTGGTGGAGGTTCTCGGCCACGACTTTATCCAGACCGGGCTCTCGAAGGGGCTGTCCAGGCGCCAGGTGCTGGTCAGGCACGCGCTGCCCAACGCCCTCTTGCCGGTCGTCACCATCATCGGCGGTCAGGTCGGCTTCATGCTTACCGGCGCGGTGCTGACCGAAACGGTCTTCGCCTGGCCGGGGCTGGGCAGGCTGCTGCTGAGCGCCATGCTGAACCGCGATCTCGCCATCATCACCGCGATGTTTTTGCTCTTGTCGGTCGCGGTCATCGTGTCCACCTTGATAGTGGATATCCTCTACGCCGTGCTCGACCCCCGGATTCGCTATGAGTAGCGAGCAAGCCGGCCCACGCGCCGCTCGAGCGCCCCGCGGTCGCTCCTGGCGCAGATTCGCCCGGAATCCGGCGGCGCTGCTGGGCCTTGGCCTGACGCTCTCCTTTCTGCTGGCGGCGCTGCTGGCGAATCAACTCGCCCCCGCCAACCCTTTCAGATCGGTCGGCGCGCCCCTCCAGCCGCCCTCGAGCGAGTTCTGGCTGGGCACCGACGACCTGGGGCGGGACATCTTCAGCGGCGTGGTCCACGGGGCGCGGACCTCGCTCTTGGTCGGCTTCACCGTGGCCGGTGCCTCGCTCCTCATCGGGGTGCTCGTGGGCGGGCTGGCCGGGTTTTTCGGCGGCTGGATAGATGACATGCTCATGCGCTTCACGGAGCTGGTGCTGGTGATGCCCCGTTTCTTTCTGGCGCTCGTGGTGGTGGCGCTCTTCGGGGCCAGCCTGAGAAACCTCATCTTGGTGCTGGCGCTGACGAGTTGGGAGTTTACCGCCAGGCTGACTCGAGCCGGGGTCTTGAGCACCCGAGCGCTCGATTACGTCATGGCCGCCCGCGCCGTCGGCCGGTCGGAATGGTCCAACCTCCTTAAGCACGTGCTGCCCAACGTCATGGCGCCCGTCATCGCCTATGTCTCCCTCCTCATGGGCAGCGCCATCTTGATCGAGGCAGGTTTGAGCTTTATCGGCTTGGGCGATCCGAATGTGATCAGCTGGGGCTACATGCTCAACAACGCTCAGGCGTTTATGCGCCGCGCCCCGTGGATGTCGGTCTTTCCAGGTCTGGCTATCGCCCTGACCGTCTTAGGCATCAATCTGCTGGGCGACGGTCTCAACGCCTACTGGAATCCGCGGGCACGCAGCGGTCTCGGCAGAGGAAGGCTTTGAGAAACCCCTTCTGATAGATAGGTGACGCTGTTTTTTCGGCTGCTCATGCTCATCCCACCTGCCTTGCTACCGCTGTAGGGGTAGCGACGCCCACCGTTTTGGCGGGGAGCGGTTCGCGCTTGAAGAAACTCGTGAGGTCGCTGAAATGTCCGCCTCGAGCAGCACCGAGTACGTCACCACCAGCGTGGTCCGCGCCGCCTTGAGCTGTGCCAGCTCGACTTTCGCGCGTTCGTGCAGGCTGTCGCGTGCCAGCGCGTAGGCGTAGAGCGGGCCGGTATCGGCTAAGACTCTGCCCTGCATTTAGTCGTGGGAAGTTTCTTTGTCGCTTGTATCCGCGCTGTTTGCCTCTGCGCCCCGTGCATCCCTCTCACCTAGGCGCGTGGCCCTGCCGACCTTCTTTTCGTAGATGAACTGAGCTGAGTACCTGTCATGATTCACGCTCACGTCATTTTCGACATCGGCATGAGAGATGGGCAGCTCGAGCGGGGAGGTCGCGGGGGTAGCCTCGAGCCCCGCCCACTTCTGATTATTCCAGGTACTCGTCTAAGGCAACCTGCACGACCGTGCTGAGGCTCGGTGGGGTACGTTGCCCTTTCAGGTAAGCGTTGAGCTTTTGCTCGAGCTCATCAGGGAAGGTGATGGTGGCGCGTTTCATGGCTTAGCCTATCCCTATGTTTGCACCAGCTGGTGAGAATGGTGCTT
>JALZLY010000218.1 GCA_030858465.1 Deinococcota bacterium | reverse complement strand
GTGCAGGGCGACGCGTCCAGACTCGCCCTGCACTGGCTCGCCGCGGGCGAGGCGGCGCGGGCCGCTCCTCTACTCGTGCAGGCCGCGGGCGAGGCGCTGCGGACCTACGCCGACGACGAGGCCAAGCTGCGCTATTTCCAGACGCTCTGGAGCCTGGGGCCACCAGGAAGTCCAGGGCCACCAGGCCCCCACTCGCGCGGGTGCGACGCCGAGGCTAGGTCATCGCCACTAGGCGAAGGCGCTGGTGCGCCTAACCTGACGAAGGGGCGAGCCGAGGCGCTCTTGGGGCTCGAGGCGCTGGCTGGGCGCACGGGCGATCAGGCCTTGCAGGAGGCGGCGCTGGCGGCATTGGCGGCGCTGGCCTTCGAGGCGCAAGACGACCTGCTCTTCTTCAGGCTGGGGCTGCGCCGCGCCGGCCAGCGGGTCAAGCTGGGCAAACCACAAGAGGCCATGACGCTGGCCAGCGAGACTTTGGCCATCGCCCGGCGCCTAAGCCGGCCCGACCTCGAAGCAGAAGCGGCGCTCCAGCTCGGCGGCGCGGCCTTTTACGCCGGCGACCTGGACGCGGCCCAAGCGGCCTTCAGCCAGGCCACCGCCGCGGACGACGAAGGCGTCCGCCTCCGGGCGCTCAACAACCTCGGCGCCATCGCGGGCATCCGCGGCGACCTGGACGCGGCCTACCGCTACGGGAGCGAGGCGCTGACGCTCGCCCGCCGGGGCGGCGATCTGAACCAGATCGCCGCCCTGCTCAACAACCTGGGCGCCACCGCCGACCGGCTGGCGCGCTACGGCGAGGCGCGGACCAGCTTCGGCGAGGCCATCGGGCTCTACGAGCGCAGCCATGACGCTGCCAACAGGACGCTCGCCCTCTTGAACCTCGCCGAAATCGGCACGCGGCAAGGGGCTTACGGCCCGGCTTGGCAGGCCGCGGCGGAGGGCCTGGCGCTGGCACGCTCCCGGGGGCTCCCCCAACTCCTCGTCCGCGCCCACCTGGTCGGAGGCGCGCTCGAGAAGGGCGTGGGCCGCCCCGAGGAGGCGCGGGAGAGGTTCGCCCAGGCCCTGACGGCCGCCTCGAACGCCGGCGACCGGCGCACCCAGGCCGTGGCCCGCTTCAACCTCGAGCTCTGCCGCCTCCTGCTCGAGCCGGCGGCGCCCGCTGCCGCGCTGGAGGCCCTTGGAGAGCTCGAGGCGCTCGCGCTTCTCGACGTGCTGCCCTGGGCCTATGCCGAGCTTGCCCTGCTCGCGAGCACCCCCGAGGCGACGCGGTCGTGGTCAAGGCGCATTACAGAGGCGCGCGACAACCTTCACCTGCGGCTGCTCGCGGCGCTAGCGGAGCAGCGGGCCGCGCTCCTCGCCGACCCCGAGGCCGGGCCGATCGCCGGCCTGGCGAGCGGGCTCGAGGCGCTCTCCGTCGCCGAGTCCCCCCTGGGCTACGCGCTCTTAGCCCGCGGCTACCCCGCCCGCGACCCCCACAGGGTCCGCCTGCTCAGCCGGGCCGAAGCCCTGCTCCGCGCTCAGGCGGAAGGGCTTCCCGAAGGGCCGCGAGCAAGCCTCTTCCGGCAAACCCGCTCCTGGACGCTGTAAAACCCCAAAACAAAACCCCAAAACAAAATTTAACGCTTTTTTGACGGCCCGCCCTTAGCCTCGGGGGGTGCGAGACGACGTGCTCTACCTCTTGCGGCTGTGGCGTGACGGCAAGGACGTAGGGGCCTGGCGGGCCAGCCTCGAGGACTTGCGCAGCCGGGAGACGAGGCGCTTCGACAGCCTCGAGGCCTTGCAGCGCTTTCTCGACGAGCGCGCTTCTCACAAATCAAGGAGCCAAGACCAGGGCTCCGGAAAGGAAGACGCATGAAATCGGCCTCGATACGCTTGACGCCCTTCGCACCGTGAACCGGCCCACCGCGGCGACGGGGTGACGAGAGGCCGACGCTTCAGCCAAACGCCCGACGGCGCCGCAGCAGCGGTGTACCGCCCGCGACTCGAGACACAACCCAGGCGAGGCAGCCAAGTCCTCGCCAGATGGAGGAAACGAGATGAAAACAACCCTTCGATCCCTTTCGGCCCTGCCCTTGCACGTGCTCCTAGCCGCCGCGCTCATCGCTTGCGGTGGTACGCCCACCCCACCCGGCAACGGCCCCGCTGATCCCGCCGTCACGGGCGTGGTGGTGAGCCCCGACGAAGCCGCTGTGAACGTGGGCGCCACCGTCACCCTGAGCGCCACGGTGCAGGGCGACGCGGGCGTGTCGCAAAACGTCACCTGGTCGAGCAGCGATAACGGTATTGCCACCGTGAACAACTCAGGCGTCGTCACCGGCGTCGCACCCGGCACCGCCACCATCACGGCGACGAGCCAGGCCAATACGAATGTCTCGGGTCAGGCGCGCGTCACCGTCACCGCGCCGACCGCCACGGTCGACTGCAGTACGGCCCAGGAGCTGAGCGCCGACATCAGCGCCGACACCACCTTGCCGCTCGACTGCCACCGCGTGACGACCAACATCACCGTCTCGGCCGCCCTGACACTGCTGCCCGGTACGGTCCTTCAGTTCGAAACGTCCTCGGGCTTGCGCGTCGCCGACGGCGGCTCGCTGCGCGCCGAAGGCACGGCCGCCAACCCGATCAGGCTCACCAGCGCCTCGGGCGACCCCAACGACTGGCGCGGCGTGGGCATCTTTACCAGCAGCAGCAATAATGTTTTTGATCACGTCACCCTCGAGAACGCCGGCCGAACCTTCAGCACCATCAACGGCAGCAACGCCACCAACCTCTACCTGGACGACAACGCTCGCGTTGCCATCACCAACAGCACCTTCCGTAACAGCGGCGGGGTCGGCCTCTACGTGAACGCCGCGAATTCCGAGCTCACCAGCTTCAGCAACAACACCTTCGACGGCAACAGCACCGCGGCCATGCGGGTAACCTCACAGCAGCTCGGCAGCATCGGGAGCGGCAACGTCTTCGGCACGAACGCGCTCCCCGGCGCGCAACACATCCAGGTCGCCGCTACCACCCTGCGCACCTCCGCGACATGGCCCGCCGCCGACGTGCCGTACCGCTTTGACGGCAATCACTTCATCGACGATTCCGAAGCCACGATTACCATCGAAGCGGGCGCCACCTTGCAGTTTACGAACAGCGCCGGCTTCCGTCTCGACGCGGGAGCTCTGCGCGCCCTCGGCAGCAGCGGCGCTCCCGTCACCTTCACCAGTGCCTCGGGCAACCCCAACGACTGGCGCGGCCTCGGCATCGCCAGCAGCAGCGCCGAAAACACGCTCGAGCACGTCGTCATCGAAAACGCCGGGCAGACCTTCAGCACCATCAACGGCAGCAACGCCACCAACCTCTACCTCGCGGGCAACTCGCGCCTTGCCGTCACCAACTCGACCTTCAGGGCCAGCGGCGGGCACGGCGTCTATGTAGACGCCGACAGCGCGGTGCTCAGCACCTTCGACGACAACGAGTTCATCGAAAACACCGACGCCCCCATCAGGCTCTACTCCAACCAGTTGGATTCCATCGGCTCGGGCAACGTGTTCGGTACCGACGCGCCGTTCGGCAGCCGCTACGTCGAGGTCAGGGACACTACCATCACCACCGACCAGACCTGGCAGAACCTCGATGTTCCCTACCGCTTCTTCGGCAACCACTTCATCAACGACCCCGCCGCCACCGTCACCATCGAGCCCGGCACAACGCTGCAGTTCGACGACGCGGGCCTCCGCGTTGACGCGGGCGCGCTTCAAGCTATCGGCACGGCCGCTGACCGCATCACCTTCACCAGCGCCAGCGGTAGCTCCGGCGGCTGGCGCGGCGTCGGCATCAACTCGAGCAGCAGCGCCAACGCGCTCCGCTTCGTTACCCTCGAGAACGCCGGACAAACCTTCAGCACCATCAACAACAGCAGGTCTACCAACCTCTACGTCTCCTCGGCGGGCGTCATTGCCGCCACCGACAGCGCCTTTAACAACAGCAGCGGTTGGGGCATCTACAACGACGGCGCCATCACCGACGCCGCGGGCGCCCCCATCGACCCCGCCACCCAAGGGAACAACACCTTCAGTGGCAACAGCAGCGGCGACGTAGGTCCGTAACCAGGCCCGTAACACCGCCTAAGCACCAGTCAGCAAGGGGCTCACCGTAAGATGTGAGCCCCACCTACCTCACCTCCTCGAGCCGCGTCGATGAGGGGATTCGCGGATGCAACCGATCCCCGTGAGGCGGACAGCCGACATCACGACGGCAGCAAACGCTACAGTTTCTAAAGGGAGGAAACCGATGAAGAGGATATTTGGACTTTTGAACATGCTGCTTCTCAGCGCACTGCTCACCGCTTGCAGTGGCCCTTCGGGAAACGGAGCGCTACCAAACCCCAATCCCGACCCTGATCCAGATCCTATTCCCGGAGATGAGGCGGTTGAACTCACTTGTGAGACGTTCGGTTTTGCCTGCTCCCCTGGTGAGGTTCCGGATGCAGTGCTGGAGCGCTCGAGTCTCTTGCACATAGAAGCGCAAGCACGCTTGACCAACAGTGAATCATTTGCATCGGTACAAGGTTGGCTTGAGTCACAGTCGGATATGCGCTTGGTACTGACGGGTGATCATGCACTTGGTTTCATCCTTGACAAAGGAATCCTGATGGTGCTCTACGATGCCACGGCTGCAACGGGGCGTGATCAGGCAGATGTGGACACGCTAATCATCGAACCGCAGGATGTGGTCGGTCGCGGCACACCACGCGACAACCCTGGAAAAAAGAAGAACGCACTCATTTTGTCACCGTTTGAATTTGAGTATCAAACTCCGGATGCTGGCTCTTCAGTATGGGGAATATTGAGTGGCATCAGTGATTACCAGGGTGGTGGTAGCGCTCAATACTTCAAGAACGATGACGTCACCGTCGACAAGTTCGGCATCTGGAACCAGTACGACGTGATTCTTTACAACGGCCATGGAGGAACGCTTGAAGCAACCGACACCAGAACAGGTCACAAGGTAGAAACTTCTTTCTTGATGACGGGCGTGCAGGTCGATTCGTGTGATAGCCCCGAGGTAAAGGCTGCTGGAGCAGGCGTGAGTTGTGGCGGCGTATCGATACGCTATGCGAACATAGTTGGGAAAGCGCGCGACGAGTACCGTGATTTCCTCATAATTCTTCCGAGCTACCTCGCCACCTCGTACCCTAATGGACTCGAGAAGTCCGTTCTAGTCTTAAACGGATGTAGTACGGGCGTGTCGACCGCGTTACCTAATCGCTTAGCGGGCAACTCGAGTGTCGTCTTGGGGTGGTCAGATGCCGTTCTTGCTAACTTTAACCCTGGCGTGATGACGCGACTGTTTCAACTGCTTGCTCTAGGCATGACTACAGAAAAAGCTTTAGAGAAAACGTGTCAGCAAGGTGGCTGCACCGATACAACAGGGAAAGATGCGACGCTCAGGCGGTTCGCAGGTGGAAATGATCTCCGTATTCGGGAGATCCCGGAATTCATCCACCCGACCCGCGGCACCCTGCTCCAACCCAACGATACCCTCTCCATCATCGGCGCGGCTGGGGACGGTGAGGACGACAGTCTCGACTTCGTCATCGACGTCGCGGGCGTGCCGGAGGACGACTCCGGTCCGGTTGTGAGTTCCGGCCTCTCGCCGAGCAGCACGACCGACTACTTCGTGCGGGTATATGTCGATGATGTCGAACTCGGCGGTGACTTCCTGCTACGGCCCATTCACGGCAAGAGTCGCCGGATGGACGAGCACACGGTCCGCCTGACGCTCGAGGAGGTAGACTTGCGCTTCGACGTTCCGGAGGAAGGAAAGGAAGTCGAGCTCAAGGTCGTCGTGGATTTGCCGGAGGGCGGACAGAGCATCAAGGTGGAGCGCGTCAGATTAGAAGGCAATCGGTGCCGTTGGGAGCTTCGGTCGGACAAAGGAGCTTATGACGGGCTGATCGCCGTCTACTCGTACTGGGAGGGCTACGAGGCAACCTCAATGATGTTGGCGAACGAAAACGAAACGGATAGCCATAGCCTAATTATTACTCTGTTTCTGCTCTATGAACCGTCCGAGGGGCAGAACCCGATGGAAGATAGCCGTCTGAGTATCGTTTCGCCGGACTGGATATTGACTTCGGATGAGGGCCCTGCGAATCTCACCTTTTTTGTCACCTCTATGTCCGATGAGCACATCGAGGGAACCATCAGCGGGACCCTCTGGGAACTCACTTATCCGGAGACCCTCCGGGAGGTCGGTATGAACCTGTATTTTTACGCGGTCAATGCAGATGTGTACGGTTTCGGTGTGTGCGGTGGATAGCTGTTGCCGTCCTCGTCCATCAGGGCGGCGATTGTGACGGCAAAGGAGCAGACAGCCATGACGTCAAAACGTTTCAGCCCTCATACGCTCATCCTTGTTCTCGTGAGCTACTCAGCCTGAGCGCAGGCATGCACGCTCAGAACGATTGGGCGGTCAGCGGCAACGCTGCCGCTCTGGATTCACCGCGTCCTCCATCTTGTACGGTTCGCTTAATCACCGTACAAGATTGTGCTAGAGTGCACTCAGAAGGAGCAAAAGATGCCCAAATTTACTGTGCAAGACGCGAGAAAGGAGCTTGGCAAGCTCATCGTGCGCGCCAAAGCTGGCGAGGAGATCGTTATCTCCCGCTATGGCAAAGACGAGGTAAGGCTTCTTGCCGTTACGAGTGACACCGACACGTTCCCCGACCTGAGCGGGTTTCGCAACAGCATGACCGTTAATGGCGGCGACGATCTTGGCGACATCGTCAAGGAAATGCGTGAGGAAGCTCCCTACTGAACGATATCTCGACATGCTAAAGAGATATTGATGACGTACCTCGACACCAGCATCGTCTTCGCCTATTACTTTCCCGAAGCGCGCAGCGCCAGGGTCGATGCACTCTACCAAAGCCTGGCGGGTATCGTTATCAGCGATCACGTCGAATTGGAAGTCGCCTCCGCGGCTGCCCTCGCCGAGCGAACCCACAGGCTTTCCCGTAGCGACGTAGACAGGGCATTAAACCTTTTCGACCAGCACCTCCTGGCGGGTTTGTACACGCGCGTGCACGCCACGCACCACGCGTTCATGCAGGCAAGGGCGCTCACCCGCCACTTTGAAAATGCCATCAAGGGTGCGGATGCGCTGCACGTCGCCGTCGCCCACTCGGGCGGCTTCGACCTCATCACCGCGGACGCTAAGATGGCAAAGGTGGCCCGGACGCTTGGTCTAAACGTCACGGAGACGCCGTAACGCCCCTAAGTCAACTCGGCGGAGTGGACGACCGTCATGGGCATGTTTCAGAGCGTGAGCCTGCAAGGCTATCTGCGGCCCGACCCCTTCGACTTCGACGGCGTGCTGACTATCGGCCTGACGCTCGACGGGGAGATGAGGCTGATGCTCTTCGACGCGCCGGAAATCAGCTACTTTCCGGAGGGCTTCAACTTCGACAACTTTTATGAACTGGTCGAGGGAGAGCTGGCCGTCGACACCGCGACGATGACGGACGACCTGACGCTGGCGCTCACGGGCTCGTTCAGCGGCGTGCTGGCGCAAAAGCGCGGCATCATGTCCGAACCGGACCCGACGAATACCCTGGAGATTACGGGGAGCTTCAAGATAGAGCGGGCAACCAAGGGCGCGGAGATTGAGTGATGACCTCTTCTTGAAGGACCATCGTGAAGATGGGCCAGGCGCACCTCCAGTCACTCCTTCCGTTATCAGGGTGTGCGCGGCGCACCCTGCCGGGGATAAAGTGGCTAGAATGTATAGACCCTTACTTCGTCGTCACTTGATCCAGAACTAGCTGTTTCAATTGGCTTGAGATGTGCATACCGTTAGCATCTAAAAGGTTAAGCTCGGTTGAAATCGTGCGTCCGGCCAGTCCGGATTTGTGAATGTCGAGCAAAATTCCCAATGTCCCTGTCAGTCGCAGGCCGACGTTGCTCGCATAGGCCCTGCCCCGTCGCTCATCAATCACAACCCACGATGCCAGGTCCAGCGCTAGAGCGATAACCTCCTCTTTTCCTGGGTCGGCAGTCAGTTCTCTATGCACGCGCCGCAGTGTTTTGCGCTTTGGTCTTTGCTGCTTGACCCAGGTCAGGCCGGGCACGCCGCCTCCCGGCCTACCTGGCTTTTGCCGCAGCTCAGCCACGACGGCAGGCGGGATCACCACCTGGTACAGCTTTTCAAGCAGTGAGGTGTATCCTAGGATATCCAGGTATATGAGTGGTCCGGTATCGAAAACGGCGAGGACAGCGGGGTCACTTCCGGTTTGCGAAGTTGAGGTCATGGGCAAAGTCTTCGGCGTCGATGTTGGGGTAATGATGGCCGTGGCCTGTATACCACTGAATCGCCCCCAAGCGATCAAGCCCCAAAATTTTGCCGGCCATCCCAATGCTCAGGCGATCATCGTTGATAAGCTTGAGCAAGATCGCCTCTAGAACCTCTTTTTGTGGCTCTGGGCCAAGCGCTTCATGCAGCACTTCGGGTATTTCTAACTGTACGATCATTCGCACCACTCTACACGAACCCCTTCGTGCTCGAGGTTCGTCAGAAAGCTCGAGCCCAAGGCTGAAGATTGCTCGGTGTTCACGGGCAGCAAACTTAGCGTCAGATCGTGCACCAGCGAGAGAGGCCAGGCCACCTCTTCCGAACGGTGGATTTCAGCAAGAGCGTCCACGGGACCGTGCAAGAGCAGCAGCAAATCCACATCGCTCCCTTCCTTGGCCTCGCCCCGCGCGTAGGAGCCGAAAAGCATCAGCCCGACAAAGCGCTTGCCATAGAGCGTTTTCAGCCCCTCGGCAAGCTCGTCTAGTACCGGCGCAATGTCCTCGAGTCCAGCCATGTTTTAGCTTAACCCAAGCTTGCTTGGTACACTTTCGTCTTGGCAACTTAAACTCTGTCTGCACCTCGAGCCATAGCGTCTTCGTCTGTATGTGGACGAAGACGCATCAGCCCCGTAAGCATCGACATGTCTGCCGCAAGAGTACAAAGCGCGAGGCTATCTCGTACACGCCGATAAACCCCTGCTCGGCGCGCTATAATGTCGGGGTGATGACACAGCTTACACCCCGATCCTTACCCTCTAAGGCCGCTGTCTACGCTGGCGTGCTGTGCGAGCAGCTTCCCAACTTGCGAAGGCGCTACGGGGTGGTGTCACTGGGACTATTTGGCTCCTATGTGCGCGGGAAACAGCGTGAAGCTAGTGATCTGGACGTCCTTGTGCAGTTTGACGAACGCCCGCTAAGCCTGCTTGACCTCATCAACCTCGAGCATCACCTCTCGGATCTGCTCTGCGTGAAGGTGGACCTGGTGGAGAAGAAAGCTCTCAAACCGCAGATCAGGGAGCGCATTTTGCAGGAAGTCGTCGAGTGGTAAACTTTTCCCCGCCGGTCAACCTGATTGATACTAGTGCTCTGTCAAGCATAAATTGACAGGTGAAAGTAAGCTTGTCATTGCGCGCAAAGGTGAAGCAATATACTGTGCCGCAGGGGTAAACTGCAACATTTACGCACTTGTTTTGTCCTCGTAATCACCCATCAAAATAAGATTGACAGAGCACTAGCACGAACCGCTCTAAACCCTTAGCCCACTGATATTGCCGGGTCCCGGAGCGAAAGGGGCGATGCACAGCCGCGCCACAACAACCACCAGGCCCGGCGGTCTCCACCGAGATAGACGGTTGAGATAGACGGTGCGCAGCTTGAGCATAGCCTGCGCCCGTCCAGGCAACGAGCGCATGCCGCTGCCCTCTGCGCGGGTGACGATCAGGTGCTTGCAGCCGGTCGACCACCCCTGAACCGCTCGGGAAGCCTGCTCTAAGGGGCTGATGGTCGTGCCTGCTGGTCGGCTGCGTTACCCGTCGCTCGGCGGCTGCAGCCTTAAGGTAGATTCACCATGCCCTGGCTTCTTCCCCGCCCCATCCCCGCCGCCGCCGAGACGACCCTCGACCTGTTCGTGAGCGATCTGGCTGAGCGGCTCGACGACCCCGGCCTGGACCGCAGCGAGACGGTGCGCGAGGTGCTGGCCCAGGTCATGCACGGCGCGAGCTACGAGGCGCTCGAGCAGAGGAGCCCCATCGCCGCCCTGGCGCTGGACCCCCGCAATATCACCTTCGAGGCCGAGCACTACGTCGCCACCGACCAGGACAAGTTCGCACGGGTCAAGCCGCTGCTGTGGCTCTGGAAGAGCCTGGACCTGACGCCGCTGGGGCAGTCCGTCCACAGCGGCCTCAAGATCAGGCGGATGCTGGCCGAGCGGGTCTTTGCGAGGGCGGGCAAGAACCTCAAGATCTTCCAGAACGTCGAGGTCAGCGTCGGCTATAACATCACGGCGGGCGATGAGGTGGTGATTCACAGAAACGTGCTCATCGACGACATCGGCGGCGTCGAACTCCACGATGGCGCCAGCCTCAGCGACTACGTCAACGTCTACAGCCATTCCCACGACCTGCTCGAGTCCGACGACGTGACCCTGAAGCGCACGGTTATCGGCAAGGGCGTGCGCGTGGCCTACCACGCCACCGTCCTCTCCGGCACCGTCTTGAGCGACGACGCCATGCTGGGCGCCTTGGCCCTGGCGACCCGCGACCTCGAGCCCCACGCGGTGGGCCTGGGCATCCCCGCCAAGGCCCGGGTGTGGAAGAGCCGCGGCGGCGACCCGCGCTTCAGCGAGGTCGAGGTGGACGCTCACAGGCATCCCAAGGCCGAGGGCGTGCGCGCCAATCCGGACTACCGCGAAGCCTTCGGCAAGGCGACGAAACGAGAAGAGCCCGCCTAGCGCCCCGCGCCGAATGGGCGGCTTGCGTCGGCTCGAGGCCTGGGCCGGCACAAGCGCCGGACGGTTCTGGTGCAGATACCAAGGAGCCGGCAGAGAAATAAAGAAGAAACCCTCCCTGGGGGGGAGGGAGGGTTTGATAGGGGAAAAGACGACGCAATGCAAATTGCCTGAAGAAAATGTAGCAGCGAGAGCGTTACAAAACTCTTACGGAAGTCTCAAGGCGCGGGAGCAGAGGCGCTACCCCTCACGGCAAGGCGAGAGGCATTTAAAGAGGCGACGCTCCGGTGTCACCACCTGGCTATCTCTACACGCGCGACTTGCGGAGGAGCGCCTCTTGAGGCGGGCCTACATTCAAGGACCGCACCTCTTCGAAGGTGACGAAGGCCTTGGGGTTCATCCGGCGGACGATCTCGAGCACCTCGTGCATGCGCCGCCGGGGGATCACGCTGAACGACACCTGCACGTCGCCGTCGCGACCCTCGGCGTTGACGACGGTGACGTAGAAGCCCGCCTTGCGCAGGGCCGGGGCGAGCGGCGGGGTAGCGACCGGCGTCACGATGCGCAGGAGGCTCTGGCCCATGGCTATCCAGCGCTCGATGGTCGCGCCGAGCATGGTGCCCGCCGCGTAGCCGCCGGCGTAGGCGACGAGCTTGAGCGGGTTGTCGAGGTTGCCGATCACCTGGCTCGCCGCCAGCAGCCAGATAAGCGACTCGAAAAAGCCCAAGAGGCCGGCTAAACCGCGGCGGCCGCGCACCAGCATGACGATGCGCATGGTGCCCAGCGATACGTCGGCGATGCGCATGGCGAAGATCAGCAGGGCGCTGAGCAGGAGGGCGAGCGTCATAGCCTCAGCCTACTGACGCCGGTGAGCAGGGCGTGAATGAGGCTCAACCGAGGATCAGGCCCGCCACGCTCGCCGCGCCGATCACCCCGGCGTCGACGCCGAGTTCGGCCGTGCGCAGCGAGAGCTGGGGAAAGCCTAGAGTGTAGGCGTCGGCGGCGGCCTGGATCTTGTCCAGGTAGAAGGGGCCGACCTGGCTCATGCCGCCGCCGATCACGAAGAGGTCGGGGTCAAAGGCCTTCATCAGGTTGGCGAGCGCCAGGCCCGAGTAGTGCGCGGCGTTGTCGACGACTTTGAGGGCCCGCCACTCGCCCGCTCTCGCGCGGCGGAAGACCTCGACGGTGGTCATGCCCTGGCCGTAGGAGAACGAGGCCTCGCGGGCGATGGCCCGGCCCGAGGCGATCGACTCCCAGCAGCCGTGGTAGCCGCAACCGCATAAGGGGCCGCCCGGTTGCAGGGTCATGTGGCCGATCTCGCCGGCGAGGCCATGCCTGCCGCGCAGGACCCGGTCGCTCACGAAGATGCCGCCGCCGATGCCCGTCGACATGGTCACGAAGATGCTGGTGTCGGCTCCTTTGGCCGCGCCGTAGAGGTGCTCGGCCAAGCCCGCGGCGTTGGCGTCGTTCTCGAGCGCTACCGGCATACTGAGCCTCTCCTGGAGTCCCGCCACCAGGGGCGCCTCCTCGAGGCCGGGAATGTTGGGCGCGAACAGGACCACGCCCCGCGCGAAGTCGATGGGCCCCGGCGAGCCCACCCCGACGGCGCGAATCTCCGGGTGTGCCATCAGCACCTCGCGCGCCGCCCTGGCCATGGCGTCAAGGACGGCCTCGCCGCCCGTGCGCGGGGTGTCCACGCGGTGACGCGTGAGGATGCGCCCCGCCGCCACCGCCGCCACCGCGATCTTCGTGCCGCCCAGGTCGATGCCCAAGATTGTCATGCTCTCACGCTCGTCATGCTCTCACGCTCGTCCTTCTCGGCTGGCACCACCCAGCAGTCGCCGCGCGGCCGCCGCGATCATCCCTTCCTCGTCGGTCGGCACCACCAGGACGGCCACCCGGCTCGCTTCGAGGCTGATCAGGCGGGCCTGCGCCCGGTTGCGCGCCTCGTCGAGGCTGATGCCCAAAAAGTCCAGCCCTGCTACCGCCTCGGCGCGGGTCGCGGCGTCGTTCTCGCCAATGCCGCCGGTGAAGACCACCGCGTCCAGGCCGCCCATCGCCGCGGCGTAGGCGCCGATTGTTTTGCGGACGCGGTAACAGAAGACCGCGATGGCCTGCCCCGCCGCCCGGTGCCCCGCGCGCGCCGCCGCGCGCAGGTCGCGCATGTCGTTCGAGAGCCCGGAGAGGCCCTTGAGTCCCGACTCCTGGTTGAGAAGCGCAGCCAGCTCGTTCGTACTCAGGCCGTTCCTGAGAAGGTGCAGCAGGACGCCGGGGTCCAAGTCGCCCGTGCGGCTGCCCATCAACAGGCCCTCCAGCGGCGTCAGGCCCATGCTGGTGTCCACCGACCGGCCCCGCGCCACCGCCGCCGCGCTGGCACCGTTGCCGAGGTGCAAGGACACCAGCCTGAGCGCTTCCCTGGGCCGGCCCAAGGCGCGGGCGGCCTCCCGGGTGACGAAGTCGTGCGAGGTGCCGTGAAAGCCGTAGCGGCGGATGCCCTCCTCTTCGTAGAGCCGCCTGGGCAGGCCGTAGAGAAAGGCTCTGGGCGGCAGGGTGGCGTGAAAGGCGGTGTCGAAGACGGCTACCTGCGCCGTCCCCGGCAAGAGCCTCCGCGCCGCGCGGATAGCCTCGAGATTGGCCGGGTTGTGGAGCGGCGCCAAGGCCGACAGCTCCTCGAGCGCCCTGATGACCTCGTCGTCGATCAGGGTCGGCTCGGTGTAGCGCTCGCCGCCGTGGACCACCCGGTGCCCCACCGCGACGAGGCCCGCCAGGGCGTCCACGCCCAGCCTTTCGAGGCAAGCCTCGAGCGCCTCGCCGTGGTTGCCGAGCCGCCGCGTGACAGCGTCTCTTCCTGCGCCCTCGAGCGCCGCCGCCGCCGTGCCGATGCGCTCGACCATGAGCGAAAGGCCCTCCGGCAGGAGCTTGACCTTGAGGCTCGAGCTTCCCGCGTTGACGACGAGCACGGACGGCTGGGGCGCGCTCACGAAGGCTCCTTGAGCCGAGCAAAGCGCTCCAAGCGCTCCCTCACCTTGCCCTCCCAGCCCTCGCCGGCGGCGTCGTAGTAGCGCTGGGCGAGTTCCGGCGGCCGGTAGGGCTGCTTGAAGCTGGCCTCGGGGGCGTCGTGGTAGTAGAGGTAGCCCCGGCCGTAGCCCTCACCCTTCATGAGGGCGGTGGGCGCGTTGCGCAGGTGCAGGGGCACCTCGAACGAAGCCCCCTCGGCGTCGCGCTTCGCGGCGCCCCAGGCGCGGTAGACGGCGTTGGATTTGGGCGCCAGGGCCAGGTAGACGGCCGCCTCGGCCAGGGCCAGCTCGCCCTCGGGCGCGCCCAGGAACCGCGCGGCGTCACGGGCCGCCAGCGCCAGGCGCAGGGCGCCGGGGTCGGCCAAGCCCACGTCCTCGCTGGCGATGCGCACCAGCCGCCGCGCCACAACCATAAGGTCGGCGCCGCCAACCAGGAGCCGGGCCAGCCAGTAGAGCGCGGCGTCGGGGTCGCAGCCGCGCACCGACTTGTGCAGGGCGCTCGTCAGATTGTAGAAGTGCTCGCCGCCCTTGTCGAGCGCCATACCCTTGCGGCCCAGGACCTCGCGGGCGGTTTCCGCGTCGAGCTGGCCCCCTTGGGCGTAGGCGGCAACGGCCTCGAGCGCGTTCAAGGCGCGCCGCGCATCGCCGTCGGCCCAGGCTGCGAGCAGCGCCAGCACCTCCTCGTCCAGGCTGAGGCGGCCGGCAAAGCCCTCGGGGTGCTCGAGCGCCCGCGCCAGGACCTGGCCGATGTCCTCCTCCGAAAGCGCCTGTAGGACGAAGATGCGGCTGCGCGAGCGCAAGGCGCCGATGACCTCGAAGGAAGGGTTCTCGGTGGTGGCGCCGATCAGGGTCAGGGTGCCGTCCTCGACGAAGGGCAGCAGAAAGTCCTGCTGCGCCTTGTTGAAGCGGTGCACCTCGTCCAGGAAGAGAATGGTGCGCGCGCCCAACGCCTGGGCCTGCCTGGCCGCCTGCACCGCCTCGCGCACGTCCTTGACGCCCGCCGACACCGCCGACAGGCTGATGAAGCGCGCCCGGGTAGTAGCGGCGACCACGCGAGCCAGGGTAGTCTTGCCGACGCCCGGCGGCCCCCACAAGATTATCGAGCGCAGGCTGTCCTGTTCGACGGCCCGCCGGAGCGGCCGGCCCGGCGCCAGCAGGTGCGCCTGGCCGGCGATCTCGTCCAGCGTCCGCGGGCGCAGCCTCTCGGCCAGAGGTGCTCCCGGAGGTGCGGCCGGAGTGGAAGCGTGCGTCACCCTGAGAGTTTAACAGCCCCATCGCCGGCTGAGGCAAGCCCGGAGCGAGAGGAAGCCAAACAGCGTGAAGGCGCGATGAAGGTAAAGGCGCGATTTGCCACGTTCTGCTTGTGGAGAGAGTCTAGACTGGGCATGAAACCCCAGGCCGGTCGGAAGACTTTATATGACTACGCTCATATTTTGTGCTATTTACGACAGGAGCGGGGACCGGGTTCGGGTATAGTGGGGTTCAAGAAAGGTGGCACGAATGTACAAGCTCTTTACCGTTCAAGAAGCCAAGGAACTCATCCCCGTCGTCGACCGCCACCTGCGCGACATGCAGGACGCCATCGAGGAGGTGAGCCGGGGGCAAGGGGCGCTCGAGACGGCCAGACCTCTCAGCATCACGGCGCGCAACCTGCAGACCGATATCACCTTTTCACTGGTCAGCCTTCAAGACAGCAAGGCCGAGCTCGACCGCTTAGGGGTCTTCTTGAAGGACGTGGACGCAGGCGTCATCGACTTTCCCAGTCAGGTGGGCGCCGAGGTGGTCTACTTGTCCTGGCGGCAGGGTGAGCCCACCATCACCCACTATCACCGCGTGGTGAACGACCAGGCCTTGCCCCTCGCGCCCGTCCAGAGCTAGGCTCGGTACGATCAGGATAAAGCCGCCCGCAGGTGTTGCGGTGGCTGTACCCCGTTATTGTTTACGCCTCATTCAGCCATGCCCCTGACGAGGAACTTGCCTTGACCGGTCCCGTCAAGGACATGTCTCGCGGGCGTCAAGAGCGGCGGGCGTTACGAGCGTTTGCCGCCGGAATTGCCGAACAGCCCCGCGCCCAATGAGCGGCCAAGCTGAGCGACGGTCTCGCTCAGCTGCCCGTCGTCGCGGGTGTTGAACAGCTCGAGGAGCCCGCCGGGCGAGGTGGCGGGGGCGCGCTGCTCGAGCGTGCTCCGCTCGCGCTCCAAGAGCGCGCTCAGCCCGTCGGCGCCCAGGTTCTGCTGGCGCTTGACACGGCCCAGAGCGCTCATCACCAGCGGCGCTAAAAGCGTGAGCAGGCTGCTCACCTTGCCGTCGTCGAGGCCGCTAGCCCGGCTGATTCCCCGCTCGACGGGGGTGCGCTGGCCGCCCAGGACGTGGCGCAAGATGCCCTGGCCGTCCGTCGCCTGGCGCCGCCCACCTCCTAACAGCGAGGCCGCCGCGCCGAGCAGGCCGCCCGCGGCTCCCGAACCGCCTCCCAGAAAGGAGCCCAGGTTGTCGAGAAGGCTGCCGTCGTGGTCTTCGTCGAGGGCGGCGTCGAGCGAGCGCGCGCCTTCGCTCGAGCCCTCGACGTTGCGGCTGAGGCCGCCGATGAGCAGCGGCAAGGCCGCCGACAGGGCCGACTGGGTGCTGGCCTCATCGGCACCGATCTCTTGGCTGAGCTGATTCACGCGTTCTCCGCCGAGTTGTTGGCTGAGCAGATCGAGCAGTTCCGGCATTGTCGTCTCCTTATGGGGTAGTTTGACGGCTTCGGGCAGCGGTTGTTTCAGGCATGCAAGTTCGGGCATGCAAGTTCAGGCATCAAGTATAGCGCCGGCCACGCCGAGCAAATCGGGCGCAGGCAGCAATGCGGCGGCGCGCGAGCGCCCTTGGCGTGCCGGAGGACCCTTGCCGCTCACGCCCATGCGCCGTGCCTTGACGTGCAATTACTGGAGTGCAATTACTGGAGTGCAATTATTCGCCCCACCTGCCGGCCCTGTTTTCTAGACTATAGGAGCGACGAGAGCTGCGTTTGGGTATGATGAGCGCGGGTTGCCCCTTGGGAGGATTTCACAGCGCGGCCCTGACAGGACGGGTAGCGGGTCGGGTGGATCTCGCCAGCAGATCTCGCCAGCAGATCTCGAGTGCGCATGGGGATGCGTAGGGTGTCGGAAAGGGGTGCATGGACAGCGTAAAACAGACCAAGTTCGACAGCATGATCGCGGTCGCCAGGGACGGTAGCCAGAGCCTGCGCAGGTTGCGGTTGCCCACGGCCAAGCTGCTCCTGCCGGTGACGACGGTCGTCACCGGCATGTTTCTCTTGTACCTGATTACCTCCGTGAACCCGCTCGCCCTCTTCTGGCGCGGGCTGACGGGCGCCGCCGCCTTTATGGGCCAGGGCTTCGTCGTGCCGCTCTGGCTGGTGGTGGCCTTGAGCCTCACCAGTCTGCTGTCCTTGAGCCTCACCGCCCTGCGCCTGAGCGCGGCCCGCCTGGCCGCCCGGCGCGCCGGCAACCCTTACCTCGGCGATCGCATCTTCGATCTCGACTGGCAGTGGCGCTGGGACGGCGACAGCCCGGATGTCTCCTCGCTCACGCCGCTCTGTCCCCACTGCGGCTATGAACTGAGCCTCGAGGCGACCCCACAGGCCCGTTCCTTCGAGAGCAGCGAGGTCGGCCTCGTCTGCGAGAGCTGCTCGTTCGGCAAGCACTTCGAGGTGGGACCAAGCGAGCTGCTGACCAGGGTCGTCAAGGAGATTCGCCGCCGCGACCGGAGCGACGAGCGCCTTTAGCTCGAGCGCGCAAGGCGTCGGCTTCATCTTCCCGTCAGACCCCGACAAACGCGCCGACAACCAAGAGAGGCCGGACGCAACCCGGCCTCCTTGCCGTCTCTTGCCGAAGCGGCTGGCGCCGATTCTCGCTTACCAATCGACCCGGATGAGCAGGCGGCTGTACACCCCCTCGGGACGCAGTTCGCTGTAGCCCTCGCTGTAAGCCAGGTGGTCGCCGAGGATGAACATGGCCTGCGGCAGCAGGTCGCTGAGCTGCAAGATGTCGGCAAAACTGGGCGGCGCGGTTCTTGGCCTCGCTACGCTCTCATCCCCAGCACCGTCATCGGCAGGGTCATCGGCAGGGTCATCGGCAGGGTCATCGGCCTCGGCGGCGGCCTCGAGCCCGGCGGAAAGGACGAAGGCCAGCGGCTGGCTGAGCAGGCTGCCGAGGTCGGCCAAGCTGGTGACGATCACGCGGTCGTCGCGGAAGTGAAAGGCGCTTACCGCCTCGGGAGCGGCGTCGCGCGCCGCGCGGTAGGCGGCGGGCCCGGAGGCGCGCTCGCTGCGCGCGTCGAGCAGCCGCGGCAACGCGTAAGACGGCGAGCCGACCAGCATAAAGCCGTCGACGAAAGCCACCGCCAGGTCGAAGGTCGGACCCGCGCGGTAGCGCTCGATCTGCACGCCGCGTTCAACGTAACTCTCGCGAACGATCGCGGCGAGAGGCGAGGTCGTCCCGGCCGCATCTCTGCGAAGTTCGCCGGGCAAGACCCCCAGGATTCCACCAGAACCGATGCTCAAACCACCCGCCGCGCCATTGCCCAAACCATTGCCCAAACCATTGCCCAAACCGTCCAGCCAGCGCGGCAAGGCGTCCAGCCAGAGCTCGAGCCCCGCGCGCGCTGCTTCCTCGCTTCGCACCGCCACGGCGAGAACCCGCGCGGGTCGGTAGATAAGCGAGGCGAGGTCGCTGCTCAAGGGCTCGAGGCCCACCTCAAAAACCTCCTCGCCCAGCCAGTCGAAGAGCCCAGCGTCCAAGTCGAGGCCCTGCTCGAGCAAAAGCGCGCGCAAGTCAAGGCGCTCGCCGAGCAGCGGCTCGGCGTCGCCCAACCAACCCTGCAGGTAATCGAACCAGCGCTCGAGCAACAAGACGCGCCCGCTCAAGGCCACGCTTCCCTCGGGCAGGAAGGGGGCGTCTGCGAGCAGGCAGTCCTGGCAGCGCAGGAGCTCGAGCAGGGCCTCGTCGCCGCCTCCTGGGTCGCTGGCGCTCAACCACTCGACGAGCACGCCCTCATCCGTCAGGCTGACCGCGCCCGCGACACCGCCCAGAGTGCGCAGCAAGGCGAAGGCGCGCCGCAACAAGGGCTCGGTCTCGGGGCTCGCCATGAAGCCGCTCAACCCCTGAAGCACCTCGGCCAGCGCGGCAAAATCGAGGCTCAGGCTAAAGCCTTCGGCGCTCAAGCTTTCGCTCGCCAGCGTAAGGCGGCGGTCCGCCAGGCTCGGCTCGTCGGCGCCCCCGGCCCGCCGCACCACGCCGCGCAGGGTGTCGGGATTGGTGCCCGCGAAAAAGAGCGTGTCCAACTGGCCGATGATGACCGGCAGGTCACCGCCGTCGCCGAGCACGTAGAGCGGCACGCCGCCCTCCTCGAGGCTGAGGAGACCCTCCTCGCCTCGCTGGGCACAGGCGAGAAGCGCCTCCTGCAACCGCCGGGCGCTCGGCAGCTGGGCGTCGTCCAGACGGACGAGCGCGGTGACGGCGGGCAGGGGGTTGTAGGGGCTCGAGCTCACGCTCAGGAGCGCCTCCTCGCCCAAGAGCGGCACGCCCTCCGCCGCGATCGCCTCCGCCAGCGGCGCGCAGCCCTCCGCCAGCCGCGCGGCGAGCTCGTTCGGGTCGGCGAGAAAGTCGAAAAAGGCGTCCAAGCTGCCCGCGTCTTCGGCCCCGGCCTCGAGCCCGACCAGGCTCATCCGCCTGAGCGTCTCCCTGGCCCGCTCCCAGTCGAGCGCCGCGAGCTCATTCAGCAGCGTCCCGCCGACCTCGGCGCCCCCGCCAAAGCCCAAGCTAAAGACCGTCTCGGCGGGCGCCAGACGCGTCAGCGGCTGCGCGAAGGCCAGCGCCGCCGCGAAGAGAACCGTCACCCCAACCGTGCGAAGCAAAAAAACCCTCATGGCTTACCCCCTTGGCCTGCTGTCATCTACCTGCTGTCACCTACCTGCCGCCGCCAACAGCACCGGCATGAAGTGTAACCGACCTCCACAATGCTAGCAGATTGTGACGTGGCCGGTATGAGGCAAGCCGCCCAGGATCGAGGTCGCCGGCCGCGGCTAGTCGCGCACCTTCAGGATGATCTTGCCGATGTTCTCGTTGTTTCGCATGATCTCGTGCGCCCTCTGCGCCTCTTCGACGGGCAGGACCGTGTCGATGACGGGCCGAATCTCGCCCCCCACCAGGGGCTGCCAGAAGCGCGCCATGAAGCCCTCGAGCATGGCCGCCTTCTCCGCGAGCGGCCGGGCGCGCAGGGTCGAGCCCTTCAGCATCAGGCGCTTGGCCATCAGCTTGCGGATGTCGATCTCGGCCCGGCTGCCGCTCAGGGTGGCGATGAAGACCAGGCGGCCGCCCAGGTTCAAGACCTCGAGGTTGCCCTCCAGGTAGTCCTTGCCGACCATGTCGAGCACCACGTCCACCCCGCCCGCCGCCTTCACGCGCTCGGCGAAGTCCTCTTCCTGGTAGTTGACGGCCAGCTCGGCGCCGAGTTCGCGGCAGACGCGAATCTTTTCGCTCGAGCCGGCGGTGGCGAAGACGCGGCAGCCCGCCGCGCGGGCGAGCTGGATGGCGGCGGTGCCGACACCGCTGGCGCCGCCGTGGACGAGCGCCGCTTCCCCCGCTTGCAAACCGGCCTCGACAAAGAGGTTCAAGTAGGCGGTCAGGAAGACCTCGGGCACGGCCGCGGCCTCTACGAAGGACCAGTGGTCCGGCACCGGCATGAGCATGGCGGTGGGAACACTGGCCCTCTCGGCGTAGCCGCCGCCCGTGAGGAGCGCGCAGACGCGGTCGCCGACACCCCAGCCGCTCACGCCCGCGCCGACTTCGGCGA
>JALZLY010000217.1 GCA_030858465.1 Deinococcota bacterium | reverse complement strand
CCCTTGGAGCTGTCGTCGTTGCGCTCGACGCGCCACATCACGCCTGAAGCGTTGATGTCCAACTTGAAGAAGGACACGCCCCAGGTCTTGGCGTCTTGTCTGAGCGTGCTGAGCGGCCACATGCCCGGCAGCTCGTTCAAGACCGCGCTGAGCCACTCGGCGGGGTAATGGTATTTCAGCCAAGCTGAAGCGTAAGCGTGCTGCGCGAAGGCGAAGGCGTGACTCTGCGCGAAACCGTAACCCCGGAAGCCCTGAATCATCGCGAAGACCTCCTCGGCCTGCTCACGGGTCGCACTCACGTGCCTGTGGGCGCCCGCCACGAAGGCCTCGCGCTCCTCGTCGATGGTCTCGGCGTCCTTCGCTTTGGACACCGCCTTGCGGAAGCGGTCGCCGTCCGCCCAGCTCATCCCCGCGAAATTCACCGCCAAACGGAGCACGTCCTCCTGGAAGAGCACCACCCCGTAGGTCTTGCCGAGAATCGCCTCGAGCACCGGGTGGGCGTAACGAATGGGCTCGAGCCCCTTATGCCGTTTGAGGTAAGGCCGCACCGTTCCCGACTGGATGGGGCCGGGCCGGTGGATGGCGATCTGGTGCGCGAGTTCGGTGAGGGTCTTGGGTTTGAGGTCGACGCTGAGCTTGGTCTGTCCTGGCGACTCGATCTGAAAGAGCGTGAGCGTCTCCCCCACGTCGATCATCCGCCAGACCTCAGGGTCGTCCGGCAAGGCCGTGAAGTCCAACCATAACCCCTCGAGCCGGTAGACTTCCTCGCGGGCCAGCTCGAGCGCGCCGAGCATCCTGAGGCCCAACAGGTCGAGCTTGATGAGGCCGAGTTGTTCAGCGTCGTCCTTGTCGAACTGCAACACCCTCATGCCGTTCTTGCTTTTGAACTGCGGGGAGTAATGCGACAGCGGGTATCTGGATAAGACGGTGCCGCCACTATGCGGCGCGAAGTGCCTGGTGAGCCCAGGCTCGATAGACGCTAAGAGCTCGAGCATCGCCTTCTTGACCGGTGCGTTCCCGAGCACCTCGCTGAAGCGCGCTTCGGCCTCCTTAGCCCGGTGCGGCCTCAGGTTGCCGTAGTCCCTACCCAAGGCATGACTGAGTTTGTTGCGCACTTCAGGCGGCACGCCCAGAGCGCGGCCTACGTCTTGAATGGCGCTCCTCAAGCGGTAGGTGATGCGGTTGGCGACCATCGCTTCGCAGGCCGCGCCCTCCCCACCAAAGCGTTCCTCCACCCAATCGAGCACCTCTTGGCGCCTGCGGCTCGAGATGTCGATGTCCACGTCGGGCATCGCTGTCTTGCCGCCGTGCAGGAAACGCTCGAAGAGCAGGCCGTGCTCGAGCGGGTCCGCCCGGGTGATGCCCAACAGGTAGCAGGTGATGCTCGCGGCGGCCGAGCCCCGCCCGGCCGCCAGGATGCCCCGGCTATGGCAGAAATCCATGACCTCGGCGGCCGCCAGGAAGAACTCGGCGAGCTCGAGTTTGGCGATGATACTGAGTTCCTCCTCGAGCTTGCTTGCTGCCTCGTCGCGTTTCGTGACGCTGTAGCGGTGAGGGAGGGCGCTATAGCATTGTTGGCGCAAGAACTCCTCGGGGGTCCAACCGTCCGGCACTCGTACAAGGGGCGGGAGGAGCCGCTCGGGCAACAGCGCAAAGCTGGCCTCGTTCGCCAAAGCGGCCGCGTTGCTCAGAGCTTCGGGAAAGGGAAAGCGTTTGGTGATTCCTTCGGGGTCGGGAACGCAAGCGGCGCGCGTCTGCGGGCGCTCGGGGTGGGGTGTGTCCACCGTGATGCCCAAGCGTGCGCACACGAGCGCGTCGTAAAGCGGGTAGTCCTCCTTGCGGGCGTACCTTACCTGCGGTGCTGCTACCACGGGGACGCCTACATCCATGCCTAGTTTTCGGAGGATGCGGGTGCGCCTGGCGTCGCCAGGGTGATGGTCGAAATAAAGCTGGATAAAGAGTCTGTTCTTGAAGCTTTCCTTGAGTTTGCCGATAAGGCGCTCGAGCACCATGAGTTGCCGCCCCGCAAGGAGCTGCGAAGGAAAACCCGAGCGACCACCGGTAAGCAAAAAGAGGTCTGCCGTGCGCCCTAGGAGCGCGTCGAGTTCGATGGCTTCTTCCACGTCGTAGAGCACGCGCGTGATGAGGTCGTTGAGGTTCCGGTAACCCGCCCGCGAGGCCGCGATGATGACCACTGGGTAAACGGTCTCCTCGAGCCGTAGCGGGAGGGTGGCGCCGACGATGGGCGTGAGGCCCAGGGTTTGCGCCGCGCCGTGCAGCTCGACTGCCCCGCCGACGTTCAGCTCGTCGACGAGCGCCACGTACTTGTAACCAAGTTCCGCGGCTGTGCCCGCCAGCGCGCTGGGGCTCGACACGCCCCTCCCGAACGAAAAGAAGGAGTGCGCGTTGAGGAGCGCCTCTAGTCGTGGAGCGCTGCTAGCACCCACCGGTCCTCCTCGCGGTAAACCTCAGCTACCCAACCGTTCTCGAGCTCGACTAGAAAGTAGAGGCGCTCGGGTTCGCCCAGCCACCACCTGCCGGCGGCGGACCAGTCATCGAGCAAACGCCGCACCTTAAACGCCTGCTTTCGCCACACCAGCGCTTGTGGGTTGCCCAGTGGACCGCTCGTGACTTGTACGCTGTGGCGGACCTGACGCATCCAGCTCCTCCTCTCGCACGACCTCCTCGGGAATGAGCTCGAGGCTGTCGAGGCGTTGCTTCACGAAGCGGTGGTCGCGGGTCAAGGCGAACGGGTCGACCTCGCGAAACGCCAGCAGCGCGCCGGGGTAGCGGGCGGTGACCACAGCGATGGCCCGCGCTCGTTCCTCCCTGGCTTGCCAGAGGCTGCCTTGGACGCTCGGGCGGGTGAGGCCAGAGAGGGTAAGCGTGAGGCTGTCGAGGCCGAGGGCCTGCGCTCTGGTGTCCCCCAGGGCGAG
>JALZLY010000216.1 GCA_030858465.1 Deinococcota bacterium | reverse complement strand
CTGGGAAAAGACCGAGCTCGTGCGCAAGTCCCCGGCCGGGCTGACGGTTTCGTCGATCTCCAAAAGGGCCGCGGCGAGGCTGAAGCCGATCGCCGCGGCGATGAGGCGCGGCTGGTCCTGGCCACCCTGGCGAATGAGCTCGAGGATGCTCGAGTAGCTGTCCGCCGTGGTCTCCAAAAAGCGCCGGGCGTTCTCAAAGCTCTCGCCCTCTTGAGCCTCCATCTTGTTCACCACCTCGCGGAGGTCGGACGGGTAGATGTCCAGGCTGGCGTGCTGCTGCTCGGAGCCGATGGCGAAAAGGTGCAGCGCGCTATGCGGGTCGAAGGCCTCGCCCTGCCGCCGCCGCACCTCGACGGTGAGCTCGGGCATGATCCACTGAATCGGGAGATAGTCCTCGTTCAAGATGACCGCGGCGAGGTCGCCTGCCGGGCTCTCGAAGCTGACGTAGGAAACCGCCATGCCCTCGTCCGACCTCGTCCCTTGGTAGTAGGCCGCGTTGCCGAGGCGCCGCGAGTAGAAGAGCAGATCGTTCTGGTTGGTGGCGCTCAGCACCAGCGAGGACGCTGCTATGTCCACACACGCGCCAGCTATGCAGCTCTCGCCTGCCGAGCAGCAAACGTCACCGCAGATGTTCTCCTCTGCACAGCAAACGCCGCCCTTGCAACTCTCTCTTTCCGCGCAGCACTTCCCGGCGCAGAGGTATTCCGGCGGACAGGGCGGAGCCCCGCACGGCGCGATGCAGCGCGAGAGCTCCGCCGGAGGATCGCTGCAGCAGCCGCTATTGGGCGCGTCGCAAAAGTAGCCCGCGCCGAGATAGGCGCAGTCGGCACTGCTCGTGCAGAGGGGCAGATAGCAGGTATTCGGCAGCTGACCACAGCGGATGTCTCCCTCGGCGCTCAAGACGCAGAGACAGGTCTCTTCCTCGTTGCAGTACTGACGGCTACCGCAGGCCGAGGCGACAAGGCAAAGCTCGGCGGTCTCGGTCTGGCAGGTGCCGTCGGTGCAGCTTTCGCCAGCTTGACAGCAGGCGTCGCCGCACACGGTCGTCCCCTCGGGACAGGCAGGCTCCGGCGGTCTGCTCGAGCTGCCGCAGCCGACGCCCAAGGTGGTGAGCAGACCGCCGGCAACGGTTACGGAGAGGAGCCTTAGCGCCTCGCGCCGGGACGTCGCCCGCCCGAGGTCGCGGGTGAGGCTGTCGAATATCCCGCCGTCAGGTACCTTGTCTTTTGCCATGATGTCTTTTTCCATGATCCCGCGCTTTCTCGGCAGCTTGCCGTAGGCTATGGGCGGCGTACATGATCATTATGAAACCGGCTTGGAGATGGCTCTTGACCACGTTGTCCTCCTTTGGCCCTTTGGGCCTGAACTTGCCTTTGTTATCTCGATCCCACACAGCGTCAACCGCAAGCCTTGCTTAGCGTCCCTCCTCCCCACAGCCCAGACTCGAGTGGCTAACGTTCTACGCCCTCACAGAGAAGCATGACAAAGCTAGCGTGACTGGCGCGTGACTGGGCTGTGACCGGCAGCAAACCATCAGGGGCGACCCGGTGGATCGCCCCGTGAAAGAACCGTTTAGCTGCTTACGGCGTCAAGTCTTTAAAACTCGCCCTCTTCGGACTCAGGCCCTCCAGGAAAGCCGTAGTTGACGAGGCGAGCCGTAACCAGGTTGAGCAGCGCGTCGCCTTGTGTCTGGCTGCTAGAGGCCAGGCGGCCCGCGGAAACGAGCGAGCCGGTCGTGAAGCCCGCCTCGTTGAGGGCCGCTTGCGTGTCGGCGGGGAAGGTGAAGCTGCCGTCGTCTCGAGCGTAGCAGGCAAAGGACACGGTCTCAGCCTCACCCACTTCGCCTGAGCCGAAGAGCACCACGGCGATATTCGTGCCGTTCGCGCCGCCCGACCAGGTGAAGGTGGTGCCCGTGGTGATGGCGGTGGTGTCTTCCGGCCCGGTCAGGGCAAAGGCGGCCACGCTCGGCAAGGCCACGCCCGCAAAGGCCGGGAAGCCGTCCTCCGCCCCCGGAATGTCGAGGGTCAGGCCGGTATCGGGCAGCGGCGGCGCCGGAGGATTCATGAAGTCCGTGATGTAGCTGTAGAGCGTCTCACCCTCGACTTCGGAGGTCTGGCGCGTCAGGGTGGCGTAGACCGAACCGTTCGCGTTGACGGTCAGCGGGTCTCCGGCGTCTAAAGACCTGCCCTCGAAATCGGGCAGAGGATCAATAGGGCCGGGGCCCTCATCCGTGAGGACAAAGCAAGTGTCCAGCAGGGGCGCGAGAAAGTTGCCGTCACCCGGCACGGACTGATTCGTCTCGATAAAGGAGCCAACGCCGTTCACGAAGGCAAAGCCATTCATCCCGGCAGAAGAACTTTCCGCCAGGAAGACGTTCCCCACCTTGCCGCCGGTGACCACGGCCTCGACGTTCACGGTCGCGGTGGCCGTCACCGAACCCGCGTCGTTGCTGGCGGTCAGGGTGTAGGTCGTCTGCACCGTGGGAGAAACCAGGGCGCTGCCGGTCGCGTCAACCGCGCCGATGCCCTGGTTGATGCTGACGCTGGTCGCATTGGTCACGCTCCAGGACAGGGTGCTCGAGCCGCCGGGCTCAACCGTCACGGGATTGGCGCTAAAGTTCTCGATGGTCGGCGGATCGCCCGACGCGCTCCCCACGGTTACGGTAAAGGTCGCGGTTTTGGGCGTGAGAGAACCGCTGGTGCCGCGCACGGTGAGGGTGTAGGTGTTCGGCGGCACCTCGTCGCCCACGTTGACGGTGAGGGTGCTCGCAGCCGTCGCCGGATTGGGAGTGAAGCTGCCGCTGATCTGGCTGGCTCCGTCTCCCACGACTCCGTCCGGGCCCTCGAGGCTCAGCTGAACCGCGCCGGTAAAGTCCCCGGTGCGGGTGATGGTTACGGTCACCGTGGTGCTGCCGCCCTGCGCGACCGAGCGGCTGCCGGGTTGCACCGTGAGGTCGAAGCCGGGGGTCGGGGTGCCGCCCCCGCCGCAGGCCGACAGCAGCGTTGCCGTCAAGAGAATAATGACTACCACGTAAACGTTGCGCATGCTTTCCTCCTTGTGCTCGCCCCTTCTCAGGGGCGACGGAGCAAGCTTAGGCGGGCGTGCGTGACTGGAGCGTGACTGGGCGTGTTCGCACAGCACCCCGAAGGGACGGCGATCAACAGCTACGAAGGCCAGGCCGCGGGGACGTCGAGGCCGGCGAGGCGAGCAGCCCCCAGGATGGCCTTGTTCACCGGGTTGTCTTCCAGGAAGCTGCGACGGTACTCGAGCGGGACGTCGCGGTCAGCTACGCCTAAGACCCAGTTCACGCACGTTCGAAGGTGGTCGGGAGCCGTGGGATCGTCAAGTGCGGCCAAGACCCGGTAGTGGGTGAAGAGCACTTCGCCGAGGTAAAAGTCGACGGGGTGGCAAGCCTCCAGCAGAACCATGCTTGACTGCACGTGCCGAAGGGCTTCGTCCGCTCTGTCCAGGTCAAGAAGGGCTTGTGCGCAACGGACTTCGGCGGCAATCTGGAGACCGGCGAGCTCGAGCCTCTTGGAGGCCGTCAGCGCTTTGCAGGCAAGCGCATATCCCGCCTCCGGCTCAAGCTGTGGAGCCTGTAGTATCCACAGCTTGCACGAGAGAGATGGTTGCTCGGCCGTGCGTAACAGCTGGTCCAGCTCCCTTAAGGTGTCACCGGGATCCTCTTGTCGGCTTGCCAACAGCTTGGCGCGGAGGAGGAGGGCGTCACTGCGCTTTTGGTGCGTCAGGTTTGGTTGACTGAGGGCAGCCTCGACGTGAGCCTCTGCTTCACGGAAGTTGCCAAGCTCGGTAAACAGCGCGGCGAAGCACCTGTGCATCGGTTCCAGTTCGATTCCATGGCTGTCCAGTTCCCGAACGCGTTCCAGACAGCCTAAGGCATGTCTGTAGCGGTTGAGGTGCTGCCAACAGCAACTCATGGTCAAAAGCACCTTGGGTTGGGCTGTGCCGCCGCCGCCGAACTTCGTGAGCAAAAGATCCGACTCGGCGAGAGTGTGCAGTGCGTCTTGCACGAGACCCAAGGCGAGCTGGCTGGCAGCCGCATTTCTGAGTAACAGGGGCCGCGCCCAGAGTTTTTCGCCCCAGTCTTGAAGCGCTTGGTCGGCGCGGCGATGTAAGGAGACGGCTTCGCGGTGGCGGCCGAGCTGGTCGAAAAGGAGACCCAGGTTCGCGAGAGCGGCAACGGAAGCCTCTTTATGATCCAGCCGCTCGCTCAAGGCGACGAACGTTTGATGTGGCTCGATGGCTTCGGTGATGCGACCTTGTCCGAGCAAGGCGACACCGAGCAACTGCTGAAACTCGGCTTGCAGCAAAAGGTGCCCGGCGGTGACAGCGTAATCGCAACCCATGCGGGCAAGCCGTTCTACCTCGGTAAACCGTTTCGCCAGCAGGTAAAATTCGGCCTGCTTAACCCATACCCTGGCTTGCGTTTCCGGTGTTTGACTGAGGTTTTGCAATTTGTCGAGTACTGCCTGGGACCTTGCGCCCACGTCAAAGCGGCCAAGCAACTCGGCACAAGCTTCTAACGCCTCAAAGGCGCCCTGCTTATCTCCTCGAGCCTCGAGGCCGTTCGCCGCCCGCTCGTAGAATTCGGTAGCTTGAGTGAACTGGAAGGCCTTTTCGGCCTCTTTGGCTGCCTTTAAGAGCCACGGTACCGCTCTTGGTTCATCTCCCGCTTCCACATAGTGCTGGGCAATGCGCGCAGGATTGGCCTCATGAGCCTCGAGATACCCGGCGCAGCGGCGGTGCAGCAGGGCTTTGACGGGCGCCGGGATGGTGGTGAGCGCCGTCTCGTAGAGGAGGTCGTGGCTGAACCTGTCGCCCGCAAGGATATGGCGCGTCTCCAGCTCCCGCCAGCTTGCGGAGAGCTCGAGGGGGGCGGTGTCCAGCAGGTGGGCGGCCAGCTCGAGGTCGAAGTCCTCGCCGGCGACCGCCGCGCTCCACAGGAGCCTGCCGGCTTGGGGCGAGAGGCGCTCCAGGCGCTGGCGAATCAGGTTGCTCACCCGACCGCTTGGGGGCAGCGGCGCGAGCGCCTGAGCGGGGCTGTCGGCGCTCAGCTTGCCCGCTTCATAGAGGCTCTTGACCGTCTCGACGATAAAGAGCGGGTTGCCGCCGGTAAAGCGGCTCAGGGCCTCGCTCAGCCCCGCGCCGGTGGGGAGCTTGAAGCCGTCGACGAGGACGGCGACCGCCCGCTCGTCGAGGGGCTTGAGCTCGATCAGTGCGGCCGTCCCCGCTTCGACCAGCCGCTCGATATAGGCGGCGGCTTCAGCGGCGAGTTCAAAGCTGCGGTAACAGTCGATAAAGCGGGGCAGCCCGCCGGGCCGTCCAAAGGGTGCGTACTTGCCGGTCAGGTAGACGGCGACCTCGCTGCTGGCGAGATCGTAAAAGTGCAGGTCGTCGATGATGGCGGCGGCCAGACCCCGCAAGCCCAACAGGAGCAGCTCGCCTTGGGCGTCGAAAAAGCGCAGCTTGTCGGTCTCGCTCGCCAGGGGCGGAGGCGCTTCGCCCTGCTCGAGCTCGGGCAGGAGCCGCGACAGCTCGACGCGCAGCCAGGGCTCGAGCCCTAGCTCGGGTCGCGCCGCTAAGATCTGCCGCCAAGCGCGGGCGTTGGCGGCATAGGGCACGGCCGCGTCGCCGGGGCGCCCGGAAAAGCGCAGGTAAGGCCCTTTGGACGCGGCGAAGTCGTGCGCCAGCCGGGTCTTGCCCAGCCCCGCTTCGCCCGCGATAAAGATGAACTGGCCCGCGTCCCAGGCCTCCTCGAGCCTCTCCCAGTCCTCTTCCCGGCCCGCCAGGACGGGCGGCCGCTGGATCGCCAGCGGAATCGGCCGGCGCGCCCCGGCGACCGGCTTGGGCAACAGGCCGCCCGCCGCGATCTCATCGGCCAGCCGCAGCGTCTCGGGCAGCGGCTCGACGCCCAGTTCGCGCCGCAGCAGCTCGCGGCAACGCGCAAAGGCCGCGAGCGCGGCGGCGCGGTCGCCCGAGAGGTAGTGCAGGCGCATGAGTTGGCGCTGCGCCTCCTCCGAGACCGGGTCCTGGGCGACGAGCGCGGCGGCGAGGCCGAGCGCGCCCTGAACGTCGCCCTGGCTCTCGAGGCGGCTCATCTCGCCGCTCAGGGCCTCCCGCCTCAGCTTCAGCAGCGTTTCGCGTTCGGCGAAAAGCCAGTCGGCAAAGTCCGGGAGGTCGTCGTAGTCGAAGGGGGCGAGGAGTTCGCCGAAGAGCGCCAGGGCCTCGCGGTTGGCGCCGGAAAACATCAGCACCTTGAACCGCGCCGCGTCCGCCTGGACGGCGGCGCCGAGCTGCAAGACGTCGCCGCCCGTCACCAGCTGCTCAGCCGTATCGGCACGCAAGCGGTGCAGACACTGCCTCAAGTTGCCGCGGGCCTTGTCTTCGGGCCGGTCGGGCCAGAAGAGCCCGGCCAGCCTGGACCGCGATGCCTGCCCCTCGAGCGCCAGATAGGTCAAGAGCGCCGCCGTCTTGCGCTCGAGGGCAAGCCGCTTGCCCTCTCCCTCGAGGCAGACCTCGCCGAGCACCCGCAACTGCCAGGTGGTCATGACAAGAGTATAGGGCAAAGGCCCCGTGGAGGTAGTACGTCATCGTTTTGGCCTTGCTAGGGCCTTGCGGCACAGCCTGCCGGAAGCTCGAGGCCGGCTACCTCGGTGAGTTCGTAGCTCCAAATGGTCGTCTCCTCGCCGCGTCTGCCCCTGATCTCGTACTTGACGAGGGTGCCGCCCTCCCGCGCCAGCCACAGCTCCCCTTCCAGCGCGTCGTAGTTGGGGCTGTAAGGGGGCGGGTCGAGCGTGTAGCGGTCGGCGAGGATGCCGCCCACGCTCTCACCTGCCGCTGCGAGCGTCGCGCTCTTGAAGCCCGTGGTGTCGGCGACGCCGATCATGGGCTCGAGCTCCCGAAACTCGGGCATGGGCTGGCAGATGGCCTCGCCGCCCTCTGGCGCGGCGTAGAAGACGGCCTGGCCGCCGACCTGGTAGCTGGCCCTGCTGAAGTTTTGGGGGGCGCCGAAGCGTTCCCGCGCGTGCCGGTCGCCCAGGGCGGTCAGCTCGTTTATCCACTCGTAAATCTCCTGCTGCCCCTGCGCGCCCTCTCTCACCATCACATAGTGCTGGCGGTAGGCCGGCAAGTTCTCCAGGCCCCTAGACACGTCGCTCAAGTAGACGTCCGCGCCGTACTCGAGGTTGAGGGTTGGAGGCTGGGCGGAGGCCATGCCAAGCAAGGCAAAGACGATCAAGACAAGGCTGAAAAGTTGCATGTTCTATCCTTTCACTGCCTTTTCAGGCGCTCGAGCCAGCCCCTGTCGAAGCTCGGGTCGAAGCTCAGGTCGAAGCTCAGCCCGCTGCTCGGCGCGCTCACCAGCCGGCTGATCGCAAAGTCGATGTCGCTCACGCCCTGGCCGGGAACCGCGGCGACAGTCTCCGGGTATTCGCCGTAGTAGTCGCCCGCGTCGATCTCATCGTTGTCGTTCTCGTCGGACCAGGCCACCACGTAGTGCTCGCCGGGCGGCACCGCCAGGGTATAGCTGGTGATGACGCCCTGGCTCCCCTGGAAGCCGGTCAGGACGAAGTCTCCCCCGGCCTCCTGGAAAGCCACCACCACCATCGGCCCCAGCGGACCTGCCGGCGGCGCGCTCCCCTTGCGGAAGAGGACGGGCAGGCGGAACTCCTCGGCGCCGGTCCCAACCACCAAGTCGAGGCGGTAGGAGCCGTCCGCGGCCGCCTGTGAGCGGTCCACGCCGACGACAGTGCTGACGCTGCCGCCCGCGGGGAGGCTGCCGCTCGCCGGCGCCCCCTCGCCTAGGTAGAGGACCCCGTCTAGAACGTCACCGGGGTTGCCGGCAGCGGGCTCGTAACCGACGATCTCCCAGCCGAGGCTCGAGCCGCTGCGGTTGGTGAGGGTCAGGGCGAGCTCCTCCGAGGAGGCGGCAAAGTCCAGCGGGTCGGGGTTGAAGACGAGCCCCTCCGCGGGCGGCGGTCCGCTGCTCACCGCCGTGACGGCCGCGTGCGCGTCGATCAGGCCGGCGCCACAAAACGCCGGAGGATGGCCCGCGCAGGCGTTGCCGGTCAGGGGCCGGGCCATCACCTTGAGGACGCTCAGGATCTCGGCGGCGGTGAGCGTGGGCTCGAGGCCCTTCATGAGCGCCGCCACGCCGGCCACGTGCGGCGCGGCCATCGAGGTGCCCTGGCTGAAGCTGTAGCCGAACTCCCCGCTGCTGTCATCGAAGCCGAGGCTGAGGACGCCATCGGGAAAACCGTCGCCGCTCAGGTCCACCCGCACGTCGCCGCCCGGCGCCATGACGTCGATGCGCTCGCCGTAGTTGCTGTAGTGGGCGCGCTGCCCCAGGTAGTCGGTGGCGCCCACGGTGACGACGCCGCTGCAGTTGGCCGGATAGAAGCCCCCCGCGTCGGCATTCTCGTTGCCGGCGGCGACCACGACCACGGCTCCGCGCGCCAGGACCTGGTTGAAGGCCTCCTGCTCAAAGGCGCCGCAGCGGCCCGGTCCCCCGAGGCTCAAGTTGAGGACGGCGGCGGGGTTGGCGTTCTCCGGCACCCCGGCGACCCCGAGGCCCGCCGCCCAGAGCAGGCCTTCCATGATGTCCACGGTGGTGCCGCCCTCCAAACCCAGCACCCGCACCGGCAGAATCCGAGCGCTCCAGTCCACCCCGGCACCGCCAAGCCCGTTGTCCGTCGCGGCGGCGATCGTCCCCGCCACGTGGCTGCCGTGATAGCCGGTCAACGCGGCGGGACCAGGGTCGTAAGGGTCGGCGTCGCGCCCGTCGCCGTCGGCGGCGTTCTTGGGGTCCGAGATGAAGTCGTAGCCCGGCAGCACCTTGCCGGCCAGATCGGGGTGCGAGGCGGCGGCGCCCTCCCGGTAGAGGATGCCCGAGTCGAGCACGGCCACGACCGTCCCCGCGCCCGTCCCCACACCCGTAGTGACGTCCCAGGCGGCGGGCAGATTGATGGCGGGGTAGTGCCACTGGAGGGGATAGAACTCGTCGTTAGGGGTCTTGAAGGGCCGCCACAGATAGTTGGGCTGGGCGTAGAGCACGTCGTCGCGGGCGTTCAGCGCGCGGACCAGCTCGAGCGTCTCCTCCTCGTCCAGGCCCGTGGTCCGGTAGAGCTGCGCCGAGGCGAAGGCCAGCGGGCGGACGCGCTGGAGTTCGAGCCCGTTCACGCTGAGGCTAGAGAGCGACTGCGCGCTGAGCGACCCGAACCTGACGATGACCTCGCCGGGCACGAAGGCCGACTCGGCGCTCACCTCGGCGCCGGTCGCCCGGCTGAGGTTCGCCAGCGCCCTGACGAGGCTCGAGCTCCCAGTCCCGGCGACGCCGACGGTGCCGGAGATGCTCGTCGCGCCGGCCGCCTCGACCGTGAGGCTGAGCGTCGCGCTGTCGCTGAGACCGCCGCTACTGCCGACGACCGTGAGGCTGTGCTGGCCGGGCGCCGCGCCCTCGCCGGCCGTGAGCGTCAGGGTGGCGCTCGCCGACCCCCCGGCGACGATGACCGGAGGGGCGCTGACGCCCGCCGGCGGCGACGCCAGCGATACGGCGACGTCGCTGCCGAAGCCGCCCGTCCGGCTCAGGACGACCGTCACCGCGGCGCTGCCCCCCCGAGCCACGGCGAGGCTGGGGGGCGAAAGCTCGAGGCTGAAGTCGGGCGGAGGCTCACCGCCGCCGGGGCCGGGGCAGGCGGTGAGGAGGAGGCTCAGGGCGAGGTAAAAACTTGCAAACTTGCGCATGCCGCCTCCTAGGGTTGGTTGAACTGGGCGTAGCGCGCCAGCCGGTAGTTGGTCCTCACGCTGCCGCCACAGAACTCGGTGTGACTGGCCTCGTAGCCGATGCGCGGATTGCCGGCGCTATCGAGGGCCAGCAGGTAGTCGACGAGCGTCCAGCCGGCAAACGCACAGCCGGTGCTGGGGTCGACCGGCCAGCTCTTGTCGACCTCACCGCCCGAGTCGAAGACCAGGCTCTGCCAGGACGACCCCGATGCCTCGCAGTCAGCGCTGCACCAGGCGTAGACCCCACCCGTTCCCGCACCGTCGAAGACCAGGCGCGGCCGGTTCTGGCCGTCGAGCGCCAGGTCCACGTCCATGCCCTGGTCTTGCCCAAAGCCCAGCTGGTAGCCGTCCCAGTTGTCGCCGTTGCTGCAAGACGTGTTGCACCAGATGTAGTAGAGCGCCTTTCCTGCCAGCCCCCGCTCCGCGTCCAGGTCGCCCGTGTAGAGGACCATGCGAGGGCGGCCCGCCGCGTCGAGCTTCATGGCAAAGGTGCCGACCGTCGGCTCGAGGGCGAACAGGGGCGTCTCCGTCCAGCCAGCCGCGTTGTCGCAGCCGGCGTTGCACTCGAGGTAACCCACGAACGGCACGTCTTGCCCGTTGACCTCGTAGTAGTCGTAGAAGGCGAGGCGGGGCTGGCCCGCGGGCGTCAGGGCCAGCATCGGGCGCTGGAGGACGTAGGGGCTGAGCCGCAGCCTGCGCCAGTTGGCGCCGTCCGTGCAGGAGGCGTCGCAGTAGACGTAGAAGGTGCCGTTCTCTGCTTCGATATGCGAGTTCTTGTAGGTGTAGACAAAGCGGGGTCGCCCTTGTGCGTCGAGCGCGAGGAGGCGCTTGCTCGTCTCGGTGAGGTCCTGGCCCGTCGGGATGGTGGTCAGCGTCCACGCCGAGGCGTCGGTGCAGTTGGCATTGCACTCGGCGTAGCGAAAGGCCTGATAGACGTCCCAAAGCATCCTGGGCCGGCCCTGAGGGTCGAGGACGAGGTTCACCTCGAAAGCGGATTCTCTGGCGCCGAGCGCGACCAGCGTGAACCTGCTCGCCTCGGTGCAGTCTCCGGGGCAGTAGCCGTAGAACATCGGGTGATCGTCTGAGGCGCTGGCAAAGTCGTGCGCCACGTGAACGCCGCCCGCGGCGTCCACGGCGACCTTCGGCGCCTCGGTGTTGTAGATGGTGTCGCCCATCTGGACGAAGGGGAGAAAGAAGGTGCTGATGGCACCGCCCCCGCCGCCGTCAGCCGTGACCCTCACCGTGGCCTTGGCGCTCACCGAGCCCGCCGCGTTGGTGGCGGTGAGGGTGTACTCCGTGGTCTGGGCAGGCGATACCGCTGTGCTCGAGCCCGTCACCGCGCCCACGCCCTGATCTATGACGAGGCCGGTCGCGCCCGTTACGCTCCAGGAAAGCGTGCTCGCCTGGCCGGGAGCGATGGTCGCCGGGTCGGCAGCGAAGGCGTGGATGATCGGCCGCTCACCACTGCCGTTATTGCCGCCGTTATTGCCGCCGCCCTCACCGACCGTCAAAGCGAGCGAGGCCATCCGGCTCACGTTGCCGCTCGAGCCCTGGACCGTCAGTGAAGCGGGGCCGCTGGCGGCGCTGCTCGCGGCGCTGAGCGTCAGCTCGGCGCTCACCGCGTCGGCGGGAATCGTCAGGGGCGCGGCGCTGATGCCAGCAGGAGGATTGTGCAGCGAGACGCTCACGGCGCCGGTGAAGCCACCCGAGCGCTCGAGCGTGACCGTGGTGGTGGCGACGGCGCCCCTAGCGACGCTCAAGCTGGCGGGCGTGAGGGAAAGCTGGAAGTCGCCACTGCCCGGCGGCGCGGAGGTGCCGCCGTTGCAGGCGGCGAGAAACGCCGCCACCAGCACCACGAGCAGGGTCAAGTTGCCTCTTATTTTCATCTTCTCCTACCTCCTGTATTCCCTTGCAAGAACCGTGAGAGCAGGCTAGTCGAGGAGGCGTGACTGGAGCGTGACCGGCCCGAACAGGGTGAATCGGCACGATGCAGTGTCCGCTCGCGTGGACAAGAGCCAGAGAGCAAACCGGCAAGCATCAGGCTCAGCGCTAGAAGCTTAAAATGCATCGCTCGCTCAGTCTCCCCGATAAAAGATCGATGCTTCAGGGTATTCCGGGTCGATGTCGAGGAGGCCATCTCCACCTAGCCTTAAGTTCGTCACCTCGAGAACTGTCGAGCCGTACTCGTCCTTGTCTATGCTCCAGAGGAGATACCTGGTCTCGAGCGGGTCATCGCGCTCGTAGTTCCAGGACTCGTTGCAGGTGTCCTGGCTCTTGAACTTGTTGACTCCCTGCCTGAGCATCATCACCCGGTCCTCGGTCAAGACCGTTCCCGCCTCGTAGGCGAAGATGGTGGTGGTGCAGGCGTACACGCTCGACTGCATCATGCCGCTGTACTCGTAGCGGCCGTCCGGGTAGAAGGTGTAGCTGAAGCCGCTACCCGTCGGCGGCGCCCAGGCACCGCTGTTCGGGTCGTAGTACTGCGTGGCCGAGCCAGACCCTTGCGACCAACCGCCCAGCAACTGGCTGGGAGGTCTCGCCGCGCCCCCTGGGGGCGCCGCCTCTCCAAAGCGAAGCTCGATACCTTCGGCCGGAGGGGTGATCAGGCTGGGCTCGGTGCCGCCTTGATAGAAGACGAGCTCGTGCTCGCCCATCTCGCCATCGCCATCACCGTCTTGCCAGGCGATGAGCAGATACGGCCCGGCGCTCAAGCCCTCGAGCCGGTAAGGGGCGCTGGTGCCGCTGTGACGAATCTCGACGTGGCCGCTTCGCGCCTCGTCGCAGCCGCCAGCGCTCGGGTAGCAGGCGATGACGACTGTCCCGGCAACGCCTCGTGGCGCAAAGACCGTGCCCGCGATGAAGCTTTCGTTTTGCGCCAGGCCGGGCATGAGGGCCATGAACGCCAGGGTCAGGCTTAATCTTCTCGTCACGTCAGGTCTCCCCTCGTCTCACCGAGAGGATAGGAAAAGGAGCGTGACTGGAGCGTGACTGGCGCTTGAGGTGGTTAGCGGGAAACGGCCAGACCCGCCTCCCGCGCCTCACCTAGGGGGTGACTGACGGGCGGCGCGAAGCCGGCGCAGGAGTCGTCTCAGGTTGCCGCGATCAGCGCCGGCTGCTAGTTGTTGGCTATGACCTTGAGGCTGAACTTGCCCGTCTTGGCGACCTGGCCGTTGCTGGCGCCGACCGTGACTTCGACCGGGGTGTCGCCCGTGAGCGCCGCGTTCTTGGCCGCCTTGAGCCTGAGGACGCCCTTGTCCGCGAAGATCTCGACGTCCTTGGCGGTGACGCCGTCGGGGGGGTCGATTAGCTTCACGGTCACGGGCCGCGCGTAGAGCGGGATGACATAGCTGACCTTGACCGTCACCGCAACCTCACCGCCGCGCTTGATCTCGACGATCTCGTCGTCCAAGCCGATAGTGTACTCGAGCATGGCGCGGTCGATCACCACGCCCTCCAGACCCATCCCGCAGCCCGTCAGCAGGCCGAGGACCAGCACCAGCGGCAGAAGCCGCACCTTGACGACACGTCCCATCCCAGTCTCCTTTCTCAAGACCTTTCTCAAGATCTTACGAGGACACCTTAGCGGGAGCAGCGTGACTGGAGCGTGACCGGCTAGGGCGGCTCGCCGGAAGGACCCTTGGCCCTTGGGCAATTTTGTTATAGTGCTAGCTTGACACGGGAGAGCGTGCCGGTAGCCGGGCGTGACGCCAGGGCTGACCGGTGCTTGAACTGCGAACGTCGTACCGTTTCCCGCTAGAGGAGGTTTTGGTGAATGCAAGAGCAATCGTAGTGACGTCGGGCAAGGGAGGCGTCGGCAAGACGACCACCACCGCCAACGTGGGGGTGGCGCTGGCCAAGCTGGGGGAAAAGGTCGCGGTCATCGACACCGACGTGGGCCTGCGCAACCTGGACGTGGTGATGGGCTTAGAGGGCCGGGTCGTCTACGACCTGATCGACGTGTTCGAGGGCAAGTGCAAGCTCAAGCAGGCCTTGGTGCGCGACAAGCGCGTCGAGACCCTGCACCTCCTGCCCGCCTCGCAGACCCGCGACAAGAGCGCCTTGAGCGAGGAGCAGATGCAAAAGACGGTCAGGCTGCTCTTCGAGGAGGAGGGCTTCGACCGGGTGATCATCGACTCGCCGGCGGGCATCGAGTCGGGCTTCCAGACGGCGGCCTCCGCCGCCGACGGCGCCCTGGTGGTGGTCAACCCCGAGGTCTCGTCGGTGCGCGACGCCGACAGGATCATCGGGCTCTTAGAGGCGCGGCAGATCGCCGAGGTCAAGCTGATCATCAACCGCCTGCGCCCCGAGATGGTCAAGCGCGGCGACATGCTCGAGGTCAGCGATGTCTTGGAGATCCTGGGCGTCAAGCTGATCGGCATGGTCCTAGAAGACGAGCAGGTGCTGGTGTCCACCAACCTGGGCTCGCCCGCCAGCCTGAACGGCGACTCCAGGGCCGGTCAGGCCTTTCGCGACATCGCCAAGCGCATCCACGGCGAGGACGTGCCCTTTGCGAGCAGCGAGCAGAGCGGCGGCCTTATGGGCCTGCTCAAGCGGCTGTTTGGAGGCAAGTGATGTTCCGGCGGCTGTTCGGACGCGAGAAGAGCAAGGACAAGCTCAAGGACCGCCTCAAGCTGGTCCTGGCCTACGACCGCGCCAACCTCTCCCCCAGGCAGATGGAGAACTTTCGCGACGACCTCCTGGGCGTCATCAAGCGCTACTTTCCCTCCGAGGGCGACTACGACGTCAAGCTCGAGCAGCACGGCGACAAGATGGTCCTGGTCGCCAACATCCCCATGAACCAATAAGATGATTAAAAATTGAAGATTAAAGATTTTGAATTTTCAATCTTCAATTTTTAATTTTAATCGCCCTTCAGCAGCTGATGACCGCGTTCTCGGTGCCCTGGTCGTTCCGCACGGTTCCGTCGGCCGCTTCGTCGTTGATGAAGTCGCGCTGGCCGCCGCGAACGAGCATATAGCGGAACTGGTAGTCGCGGCCCGGCTCGACCTCCTGGACGAGCTTCCACTTGCCGCCCTTGACCTTTTCGAAGGGGACGGGCTTCCAGCCGTTGAATTCGGCGAGGAGGTGAACCTCGTCGGCCTGGTGTCCGGCGGGGAGTTCGAAGGTCAGTTTGCACACGTTGCGCGACTTGACCGTCTGCTTTTTGATCATGGTGATAACTCCTAAGCCTGCTCCAGCTGCAAGCGGGTCAAAATTGCAGTCTGGAACCCGGTTGCGCGCAGTCTATGTTGAAGACGCTCGGCAAGTCAAGTCCGGCTTTCACGGTCGCCAAATCCCTTTTGGGCATAGCGCAAGCTTGCCGGCCCCTTTACGCCCGCCAGATGGTATAAGCAGTCATGATCCGTCTCGACGTGCAAACCCTACCCGAACGCCCGGTGGACGACGTCGCCGTGGTGATCGACGTGCTCAGGATGACCACCACCGCCGGCCTGCTCTTCGCCGAGGGCCTGGCGGAGCTCTGGGTCGTCGCCGCGGTCGAGGCGGCGCGCGAGCTCGCGGCGGGGCGCGGGCTGCTGCTCATGGGCGAGCGCCAGGGCAAGGCGCTGCCGGGCTTTCACGGCGGCAACTCGCCGCTCGAGTACACCCGAAGCGTCGCCGGCAGGGGCGCGGTGCTCTGCACCAGCAACGGCTCGAGGGCCGTCGAGTTCGCCGGCGGGGCGCGGCACCTCCTGCTGGGCGCCATCGTCAACGCCCGCGCGGTCGCGGCGCGCGCGCTCGAGCTTGCGCGAAGCGAGATCAGCCTGATTTGCGCCGGCACCGGCGACCGGCTCTCCTTTGACGACGTCTTGGGCGCGGCCTGCATCGCCCGCGAACTGATGAGGCTCGAGCCCGCCCTCGAGCTGAGCGACGGGGCGCTCCTGGCGCTGGCAGCCCTGGAGAGCAGCCCCGACCTTCACCAGGGCCTCAAGAGGGCGAGGCACGGGCGGCTGCTCGTGGACATCGGCTTTGGTGACGACCTCGCCTTCGCCGCTAAGCTGAACAGCCTTGCGGTCGTCGCCGAGCGCAGCGGCCAAAGCCCGGCGCGCTTTGTCAAGGCTCCGTCCACCGGGGCTCCGGTCACCAAGGCTCCGGCCACCGGGGCGGCGTGAGGCCAGAAGACGCCCGCTACGTCGTGGCGGTCGCTGCGGTCATCTTCAGGGGCGGCAAGGTCTTAGCGATGCGCCGCGCCGCCCACAAGGACGCCGGCGCCGGTCTCTGGGAGACGCTGTCGGGCCGGGTGCATCCCGGCGAGGAGCCCGTGGACGCGGCCAGGCGCGAGATCGCCGAGGAGTGCGGGCTCACCGTCGTGCTCGAGGAGCGCCCGATCAGCGCCTACTGCGCCAAAAGGGCCGGCGAGGACATGATCCTGATCCTCTACCGCGCCGACTACCTCGCGGGCGAGGTGATCATGTCGGACGAGCATGACCGCTACGCCTGGCTCACGCCCGAGGAGTTCGCCCGGACGAGCACGCTGGACAAGCTCGCCCAGGTAGTCAGGGCGGAGAGCCTGCGCGAGGTTCGCAAGGGTGCCTGACTTGTCCCTGCGCCTCATGCGGCTCCTCTTCGCTGAGGCGACGCGCTCGCCGGAGCTGGCCGCGCACTACAGCAGCGGCCAGATCGGCGTCTTGCGCTTCATGGTCGCCTACTTGACGCACCAGGCCGACCTCGGCAGGCTGCGGCCGCACGACCCCGAGGCCGCCGCCCGCGCCTTTTTGGAGGCGATGTTCGGCTACGTCCTCAGCCGCGACATTCTGCCCTATTTCAGTGAGGGCCAGCCGGAGTGGGGGCGCTATATCGACGAGGTCGTCACCACCTTCGTGAGGGGGCTCGAGGCCGGTGAGCAGCGCGACCGAGGCCGACCATGATCGAGGTTCGTACCCTGCGCTATTGCTACCCCAAGGCGGCCGAGGCAGCCGTCAGGGGCATCTCGTTTGATGTAAGCACGGGGGAAATCTTCGGCTTCTTGGGCCCCAGCGGCGCGGGCAAGAGCACCACGCAAAGGGTTCTGACCGGCCTCTTGAGGGGCTACGGGGGCAGCGTAAGGGTGATGGGCAAGGAGCTGCGCGAGCGCGGCGCCGACTACTTTGAAACCGTCGGCGTGAGCTTCGAGCTGCCCAACCACTTCCTCAAGCTGAGCGGCTTGGAAAACCTCGCCTACTTCCGCTCGCTCTACAGCGGCGATACCGAGGCACCGGAGGGGCTGCTCGAGCGGCTCGGCCTCACCGACGCCGCCCACCTCCTGGTCGCCCGCTATTCCAAGGGCATGCAAATGCGCCTCAGCTTCGCCCGCGCGCTGCTCAACAAGCCGCGCTTGCTCTTTCTCGACGAGCCGACCTCGGGTCTTGACCCGGCCAATGCCAAGGTCGTCAAGGACCTCATCCTGGAAAAGAGGACGACGGGCACCACCGTCTTTCTGACCACCCACAACATGAGCGCCGCCGACGAGCTCTGCGACCGGGTCGCCTTTATCGCGGACGGCGAGATCAAGGCCGTCGGCGCGCCCAAGACGCTCAAGCTCGAGCACGCCGAGCGCACAGTCAGGGTCGAGTACGGCGAGGGCAGCAGCGCAAGCCGCGACTTTTCTCTAGACGGCCTAGGTCAAAACGCGGACTTTCTGAGGCTCCTGCGCCAGGAGACCGTCCAGACCATCCATAGCCAGGAGGTCACCTTGGAAACGGTGTTCCTCCGCGTCACCGGTCAGGGGCTGGCGTGACAAGGGCTGACGTAAACGGCTTCACCGCCACCTTGCGGCTCGACTTGGCCCTGCAGCGGCGCAACCACCTCTACCTCTTCACCGCCCTCACCACCGTGCTGCTCGCGGTCCTCCTGCGCGCCTTCGTCCCCGGCGAGGCTTTGGCCGAGTTCCTGCCCGGCCTCTTTTTCCTGTGGCTGGGCAGCAGCACCTTTATGTTCTGCGCCGCCATGTTGCTCTTCGAGCGGGGCGAGGGCAGCCTGGACGCGCTCGCCGTCACGCCGCTGCCTCCTAGGGCCTACCTGCTCTCGAAAGTTGTCAGCCTGACGCTTCTGGGCACAGCCGAGAGTCTGGTCATCCTCCTCTTCGCTTACGGCAGCTTGCCAACGCTGTCCGCGGTGAACCTGTTCTTCCTGCTGCCGGGTCTCGTCGGTCTGGCGGCCCTCTACACCCTGCTCGGCCTCGTCGTGGTGGTGCGCTACCGCTCGGTGACGCACTTTGTCGTCACAGCGCCCTTCGTCGTGGCGCCCCTTTTCATCCCGGCGTTGGGCCTGATCGGCCTCTGGCACCCCCTCTTCTACCTCTGGCCGACGCAGGCGCCGCTTCTCCTCTTGCAGGGAGCCTTTGGCGGGCAGGGGTCCTGGCAAATCCTCTACGCCGTCCTCTACACGCCCTTGACGCTGCTCGCCGCCTTCGTCTGGGCGGAAGGCGCATTCGACCGTCACGTCATCGAGCGGCGAGCGGCCTAGCCGTGCGCCCGCTCACGCGCATCTTGCGCCTCGGCGCCAACGACCTGCGGCTGGTCCGGCGCGACGCCTTCTTGCTTGTCATTGCGGCCGTGCCGCTCCTGACCGCGCTCTTCCTCCGCTTCGGCCTTGTGCCCCTGAGCCTCTGGTTGGAGGCCCATTGGGGGCTCGAGCTGGCAGCGCACCACGGCTTCATCGTGAGCTACTTGGTCGTCCTGATGACGCCGTTCGCCGTCGGCATCGTCCTCGGCTTCATGCTGCTCGACGAGCGCGACGAGCGGACCCTGGAGGCGCTTCGGGTCACACCGGTGCCGCTGCGCGGCTATCTGCTCTACCGGACGGCCGCCGCCGCCCTCTTGAGCGCCGTGCTCACGCCCGTCGCCTGGTCCCTGGCGGACCTGGTGCTGCTGGCGCCGGGCAGGCTCCTGGCGACTGCGCTCGTCGCCTCGCTAATTGCGCCCCTCACGGCGCTCCTCTTCGTGGCGCTCGCGGAAAACAAGGTACAGGGCTTCGGCGTCATGAAGGTGCTCAACGCGCTCACCCTTCTACCCGTCGCCGCCTACACCCTGCCCCTGCCCTGGCAGTACGCCGTGGGCCTGGTCTTTCCGCCCTACTGGCCGCTCAGGGCCCTCTGGAGCTTTGTGGACGGCAGCCCCGGCGCGTGGTTCTTCCTCGGGTTGGGGCTCATCACGCAGCTCACCCTGCTCGCCTTCCTGCTGAGGCGCTTTGACCAGCTCATCTACGCGCGCGGCTACTGAGCGCGATTGACTTCGCCTTTTCGCCCTGCTAGGATTCCAGGATGCCGACGCCCCTGCCCCTCGACAATTCCGACGATCGGGTGCTCGGGACATAGGCGCCGGTCGTAGCGCGCTTGAACCCCGAGCTCAGCCTCGGGGATTTTTCGTTTTGGAGGATTTATGGTGACAGCAGGAGAACACGTGACGGAGGGGGCTCGAGTCTTAGTCGCCAATCTCGGTGAGTACGTCGGGCGGGAGGTGAGCCTGCGGGGCTGGGTGCACAGCCGCCGCGACCTGGGCGGGGTGCAGTTTCTCTTGCTTCGCGACCGCAGCGGCGTGGTGCAGTGCGTCTTTCACAAGACGGCCATTCCGATAGGCGAGAGCTGCGTCAGGGTCGAGGGCAAGGTGGTCGAGGCGGCCAAAGCGCCGGGCGGGCTCGAGCTTCAGGCCAGCGCGCTCACCGTCCTCTCCCCCGCCCTGGAGCCCGCGCCCATCGAGATCTCCAAGGAGGACTGGCACGCCAACCCCGAGACGCTGTTGGAGTACCGCCACGTCTCCCTGCGCGGCCTCAAGGCGCGCGCGACTTTGAAGGTCCAGGCCGAGCTGGTGCGCGCCTTTCGCCGCTATCTGAACGCGGCGGACTTCACCGAGATCTTCACCCCCAAGCTCGTCGCGGCGGGCGCCGAGGGCGGCGCCAACCTCTTCGAGGTGGACTACTACGGCAAGCGCGCCTACCTGGCGCAGTCGCCGCAGCTCTACAAGCAGATCATGGTGGGCGTCTATGAGCGGGTTTACGAGGTGGCGCCCGTCTACCGCGCCGAGCTCTCCCACACCAGCCGCCACCTCTCGGAGTACTTGAGCCTCGACGTGGAGATGGGCTTTATCGACTCCGAAGACGAGGTGATGGATCTCGAGGAGGCGCTCCTAAAACGTATGATGGCCGACGTCGGCGAGAGTTGCCGGGCTGAGCTGGGGCTGATGGGTAGGGCGCTGCCCAACCTCGAGGTGAGCTTTCCCCGCATCCCCCTGCTGGAAGCGCGCGAGCTCGTCGCCGAGCGCTACGGCCACAACACGGGCGGCAAGGACCTGGATCCCGAGGCCGAGCGACTGATCGGCCGCTGGGCACTTGAGGAGCATGGCAGCGACTTCGTCTTCGTGACCCGCTACCCGCAGGCCGCCCGGCCCTTCTACACCTACCCCACTGGGGACGGCCTCAGCCGCGGCCTGGACCTGATCTTCCGCGGCGTCGAGATCACCAGCGGCGGCCAGCGGATTCACGACTACGCCATGCTGGTAGGGGAGCTCGAGCGGCGTGGCCTGGACAAGGAAGCCTTTTCCGGCTACCTCGAGGTCTTCAAGTACGGCATGCCCCCTCACGGCGGCTTCGCCATCGGCGCGGAGCGGCTGACGGCCTTGCTGCTGGGCATCGGCAACGTGCGCTTCGCGCGGGCCTTTCCGCGCGACGGCAGCAGGTTGCAGCCCTGAGCTTTCGCTGCGAGACGAGTTTTCTGGCCCCTTGCCCCTCCTCTTGACAACTCTCCCAAAGCCTATTAGACTACTAACTCAATGGAGAATATAGGGTAGTCGTTATGCTGACCAAAAAGACCAAGTACGCGCTCAAGGCGCTCACCTCCCTCGCCCAGGAGTACGACCGCGGCCCGGTGCTCATCGCCGAGCTCGCCCGGCGCGAGCGGATTCCCCGGAAGTTCCTGGAGCTCATCTTGCTCGAGCTCAAGAACCAGGGCATCCTGCGCAGCAAGAAGGGCAAGGGCGGCGGCTACGCGCTCGGCCGCAAGCCCGAGGCCATCAGCCTGGGCCACGTCATGCGCGTGCTCGGCGGGCCGCTGGCCCCTTTGCCCTGCGTCAGCCAGAGCGCCTACCAGCCCTGCGAGGAGTGCCTGGACGAAGCGAGCTGCCGGATTCGCCTGGTGATGAAAGACGTTCGCGACGCCACCACCGAGATCCTCGACAACACCAGCCTCGCCGACCTGATGCGGCGCGGCGACGCAGCCCCTTTGCCCCTGGAAGTCATCGCCCCTGGAAGTCATCGCTTGAGCGCTGGCGCTGTAAGCCTTGCGCTAGACGAGCCCCATAGAGAGGATGCTGATGATGAAACCTAGCCCGCGCTCATCTGAACCCCAGCCCCGAGAAGGGCTCGAGGAGGCGATCCTGGCCGCCCTAAAAGGCATCCGCTTCGGCTCGGTGGAGATCACCGTGCACGACGCCCGCGTCGTGCAGATCGAGCGCAAGGAGCGCTTTCGGCCCGGTGACGAAGGAGGCGCCCCTATCGGCAACGTAGCCAGCTAGGACAAGAACGATTTTTTCGGTGCCGACCAGATCGCTGGAGGCATAGCCAAACACCACAAGCAGACACCACAACCAGAACTGACCAGACCACTGGAGGTTCTCATGAGGGAGGTTGATTCCTTGAGACACGTCCATGGTTTTTTCTTTGTGTGCGCCAAGCCGCACGTCGAGCCGCCCGCGGCGACCAGGTTCCATGAGCCAGGAACGGGATGAAGCCGTCGCGGCGGCCAGCGAAACCGTCAGGAGAATTCTCGCCGCCATCAAAAGCCTGCGCTACGGTTCGCTCGAGATCACCGTCCATGACGGTCGCGTCGTGCAGATCGAGCGCAAGGAAAAGATGCGCCTCGACAGGAAAGGGGAAGAGGAATAAGAGCCTAAACCGTAGTTTGAACTACAGTGTTTTTGTTAGGCAGGCCCAAAATCACGCCTAATCCCTTTCAATCTCTTTGCCTGGCCTCAGTGACCGCTAGCCTCTCACTCGAAGACCGCTCTATACCTCCACCTGCTCCTCCGAAAGGACCCCTGCTATGCGCACTACCGCTGCCCGTTTCATCGTCTGCCTGTTGACCTTCGGCTTTTCGGCCCTCGCTTCCGCTCAGAGCGTCACCCTGCTCAACGTCTCCTACGACCCGACCCGCGAGCTTTACCAGGAGTTCAACACCGCCTTCGCCGCGTACTGGCTGGCCGAGACGGGCCAGAGCGTCACCGTCAACCAGTCGCACGGCGGCTCGGGCTCACAGGCCAGGGCGGTGATCGACGGGCTCGAGGCCGATGTGGTCACGCTCGCCCTAGCTTACGATATCGACGCCATCAGCGACCGTGGGCTCATCGCGCCGGACTGGCAGACGCGCCTGCCCGGCAACGCCTCGCCTTACACCTCCACCCTGGCCTTTTTGGTACGGGAGGGCAACCCCAAGAACATCCAGGACTGGGACGACCTCCTGCGTGACGACGTCGAGGTCATCACTCCCAACCCGAAGACGTCTGGCGTCGCCCGCTGGAACTACCTGGCGGCCTGGGGCTACGCCCTGGAGAGCTCGGGCGGCGACGAGGCGGTGGCCCGCGACTTCGTGGCGGGGCTCTACCGCAACGTGCCCGTGCTCGACTCGGGCGCGCGCGGCGCCACCACCACCTTTATCGAGCGCGGCATCGGCGACGTCTTGATCAACTGGGAAAACGAACTGCTGCTCGCCGTCAACGTCCTGGGTCCCGACGACTTCGATATCGTCGTGCCGTCCGTGAGCATCCTCGCCGAACCGCCCGTTGCGGTGGTCGACCAGAACGTCGACCGGCGCGGCAGCCGCGAGGTAGCGGAAGCTTACTTGGAGTACCTCTACACGGAGGAGGGCCAGGAGATTGCTGCCAGGCACTACTACCGCCCTACCTTGGAGGCGGTAGTAGTGCGTTACGCCGAGCAGTTTCCTGAAGTCAACCTCTTTACCGTCGATGAGGTCTTCGGTGGCTGGCGCGCGGCGCAAGAAGCGCACTTCGCCGACGGCGGCTCCTTCGACCAGATCTACACGCCCGGCAGGTAAAGAAGGTTTGTAACCTTACAACCTTACAAACGCTTTTCATCTCTACCCTTACCCACGGGAGAAGCTATGACTTCAGTTCTTAAAAAACGCAGCGTCCTACCCGGCTTCGGGCTGACGCTCGGCTTCAGCCTCTTCTACCTGGGCGTCCTGGTCCTGATCCCGCTCGCCGCGCTCGCCTTGCGGAGCAGCAGCCTGAGCCCGGCGGCCTTCTGGGCGATCATGAGCGACCCGCGCGTGCTCGCCTCCTTTCGCCTCTCGTTTGGCGCCTCCTTTGTCGCCGCCAGCCTGAACGCCGTCTTCGGCCTCCTGGTCGCCTGGGTCTTGGTGCGCTACACCTTTCCCGGCAAGCGGGTCGTCGACGCGCTCGTCGACCTGCCCTTCGCCCTGCCTACGGCGGTGGCGGGCATCGCGCTGACCGCCATCTACGCGCGCAACGGCCTGATCGGCGGCCTGCTCGAGCCCTACGGCCTGAGGATCGCCTTCACCCCCCTCGGCATCATCATCGCGCTCACCTTCATCGGCCTGCCGTTTGTGGTGCGCACCGTCCAGCCCGTCTTGCAAGACCTCGAGAAGGAGATCGAGGAGGCCGCCGCCAGCCTGGGCGCCAGCCGGTTGCAGACGTTTAGCCGCATCCTCCTGCCGACGCTGCTGCCCTCGCTGCTGACGGGCTTCGCGCTGGCCTTCGCGCGGGCGCTGGGCGAGTACGGCTCGGTGGTCTTCATCTCCGGCAACATGCCCATGCGCACCGAGATCGTGCCGCTTTTGATCATCACCAAGCTCGAGCAGTACGACTACGCCGGCGCCACCGCCATCGCCGTGGTCATGCTGGTCATTTCGTTTGCGCTGCTCCTCATCATCAACCTCCTGCAGAGCTGGAGCGGGCGCAAGCACGCGCCGCACTAGGAGACCCGGTGATTCAAACCATCAGCGACCCGCGCCCCGCCCTTACGCCCGCCGCGACCGGCGAGTCCCCCCTCGTCCGCTGGGGGCTCATCGGCCTGGCGCTCGCCTTTCTCGGCCTCTTTCTCTTCTTGCCGCTCGTCACGGTCTTCGCTCAGGCACTGTCTCGAGGTCTGGCCCTCTACCTGAGCTCCTTTACCGACCCCTACACGCTCTCCGCCATCCGCCTGACGCTGCTGACCGCCGCCATCGCCGTGCCCTTAAACCTCGTCTTCGGCGTCGCCGCGGCCTGGGCGATCGCCAAGTTCGACTTTGCCGGCAAGAGCGTGCTGATCACCCTCATCGACTTGCCCTTCGCGGTGTCGCCGGTCATCGCCGGGCTGGTCTTCGTCTTGCTCTTTGGCGCGCAGGGTCTCCTGAGCCCGTGGCTCCAAGAGCACGACATCAAGATCATCTTCGCGGTGCCGGGCATCGTCCTAGCCACCATGTTCGTCACCTTTCCCTTCGTGGCGCGCGAGCTGATCCCCCTCATGCAGGAGCAGGGCAACGACGAGGAAGAGGCGGCGCTCATCTTAGGCGCCAGCGGCCTTCAGACCTTCTGGCGGGTGACCTTGCCCAACATCCGCTGGGGCCTCCTCTACGGCGTCATCCTCTGCAACGCCCGGGCGATGGGCGAGTTTGGCGCGGTCTCGGTGGTATCGGGCCACATCCGCGGCCTGACCAACACCATGCCGCTCCACGTCGAGATCCTCTACAACGAGTACAACTTCGTCGCCGCCTTCGCGGTGGCCTCGCTCCTGGCCTCCTTGGCCGTCTTGACCCTCATCGCCAAGAGCATCGTCGAATGGCGCGCCGAGCGGGAGCTGGCCGCCGCCACCCTCGAAGCGAGAAAGGAAGCACCATGAGCATCGAAGTGAAGGGCATCAACAAACGCTTTGGCCACTTTGCGGCCTTAGACGACCTCAGCTTGGAGGTCGAAACGGGCGAGCTCTTGGCGCTCCTAGGACCGTCGGGCTCCGGCAAGACCACGCTCCTACGAATCATCGCCGGGCTCGAGGGCGCGGACACGGGCACGGTTCATTTTCACGGCGAAGAGGCCACTTCGCGCAGCGTTCAGGACAGGCAGGTCGGCTTTGTCTTCCAGCACTACGCGCTCTTTCGCCACATGAACGTCTTCGAGAACGTGGCCTTCGGCCTGCGCGTCAAGCCCCGGCGCACCCGGCCCTCGCCGGTCGAGTTAGAGCGCAAGGTCCGGGAGATCTTGGAGCTCGTGCAGATCGACTGGCTGGCGCGGCGTCACCCCAGCCAGCTTTCGGGCGGCCAGCGCCAGCGCGTCGCGCTCGCTCGCGCCCTCGTCACCGAGCCCAAGGTGCTGCTCCTAGACGAGCCCTTTGGCGCCTTGGACGCCAAGGTGCGCAAGGAGCTCAGGCGCTGGCTGCGCCGGCTCCACAACGACATGCACATCACCAGCGTCTTCGTCACCCACGACCAGGAGGAGGCCCTCGAGGTGGCCGACCGGGTGGTGGTCATGAACCGCGGACGCATCGAACAGCTCGGCACGCCCGAGGAGGTCTACGACCACCCCGCCAGCCCCTTCGTCTACGAGTTCTTGGGCGACGTCAACCGCCTCTCGCGCGGCGTTCATAGTGGCGTCCCGGGTGAGGTCTCCTACGTGCGGCCGCACGACCTCGAGGTGAGCCGCCACAGCGCCCACCCCGAGGCGGTAAGGGCCGTGATCGACCACATCGTTCCCATCGGGCCGACGGTCAGGCTCGAGCTCAGGCACGCTGACGACGACAGCACCATCGAAGCGGAGATGAGCAAAGATCACTACCGGTCCCTAAACCTCGCGGAGGGCCAGCAGATCTTCGTCACGCCGCGCCGGCACAAGGTGTTCACGCCGGCCTAGCCGCGGACGCGCGCGCTGAGCGCAGCGAGCTCGAGCGTCCCTCATGCTCCTTCCTTTTTGCCACGCCTGCGAGCGTACATCTACCCATTTACAGGGCCACGGACCTGGGAGGTGACTCATGAGGGGTCTTGACCATCTCACCGTAGAACCAAGCCAAGCGTTCAAATTTCTGAAGATGGGATATGAACTCAGCCGTACGAGCAATTTTGGCGATCTCGACGCCATCGCCTTGGGAAAAAAGTTGGGCTTCAAAAACAAGACGAGCCGGGCCATTTGTGCCTATCTGGCCCGTAAAGGCTTCATCAACTGCGTAACGGCCGACCGGCGCTTTCGCATCTCCAGCAAGGGCTTGGATGAAATCGAATGGTCGTTGGCGCGTCTGGGACATTTCTATGACTGAGCCTCCGGAAGATCAAGGCTGCCCCGCTTACCAAAGAGGTGCCTGCCTCGGATACACTGTCGTACACGGTGACATCACGGTTGACGGATGAGCTTCTTTAGCACTCTCCTGCTCAGATGCGATCTGCCGAAGCGTGTTCCGGCTGTGCCCAAGGTCTGCCGCACGTCTACTTATACTTACGGCCATCACCAAGAACCAGCCTTGGGTGATCGCTTTAAAAACGCGGCTTGCCGAGCGTGATAGGATGATAGCCGCACAACATAAAGAAAGAGGGTGAACGTGATGAGGCTGTTTAAGGTTTTTCTGGTCGTTCTAGCTGTCTTGGGTTTTGCACTTGCCCAGTATCCGGAGAGGGCCCTTACCTACGTCATTCCCTTCGACCCCGGAGGCGAATCCGACATCACTGCGCGGTTGCAGCAGCCTCATCTAGAGGACATGCTCGGCGTCGGCATCACCGTGACGCACCGGCCCGGCGGCGGCGGCGCAGTGGGCTGGGGCGAGTTCCAGCGCAGCGCCCAAGCGGACGGCTACCAGATTATCGGAGTGAATACTCCCCACATCATCGCACAACCATCGCTCCGCGGCGACGCCGGCTACGAGACGGACGGCTTCGAGCTTATCAGCTGGTTCCACTTCACGCCGAGCGCCCTCATCGTGCGTCAGGACAGCCCCTTTGAGACCCTGGACGACTTGATCGACTTTGCGCGGAACAATCCCCAGGTGGTGACCGTTGCGGGCACCGGCACCTTCACCCATAACCATTTTCAAACCCTCCGCCTTGAACGCGAGGCGGAGATTGACTTGACCTACATTCCTTTTTCGGGTACCGGCGCGCTCAAGCCCGCCATTTTGGGCGGCCACGTCTCCGTGCTTATGACCAACAGCACGGCGGGGGTCGAGCTTGGCGATGAGGTGCGCATTCTGGCCGTCGCCGCCGAGGAGCGCGTCCCCGCCCTGCCCGACGCGCCCACCTTCCGCGAACTCGGCTACGACATCGTCGGCGGCGCCTACCGGGGCGTCGCGGCGCCCACAGGCACCCCGCCGGAGATCATCGAGGCGCTGGCGGACGCCTTTGGTAGGGTCAACGAGATCATCGGCGAACAACAGGAACTGCAGGGCTACGTGATGACGGACCTCAGGGGAGACGAGGCCGTGGCACTGATCGAGCAGATAAGGGAGGATTACGAAGACATCCTGCAAGAGGCCGGCGAGCAGTAAGGAAGTGGAGCTACTTCAAGCCGCTTTTATTCAGCTTATCCAGCCTCACATGCTGCTGATTATCCTTGGCGGCGTGACGGTCGGGCTCTTCGTCGGAGCCATGCCCGGCCTGACGGCAACCATGGCGCTGGCTTTGCTCTTGCCCTTTACCTTCACCATGGCGCCCTTGCCCGGACTTGCGGCTCTCGGCGCAGTCTATATGGGGAGTATTTACGGCGGCTCGTTTTCCGCTATCTTGGTCAACACGCCGGGCACGCCTTCCTCGATTGCCACCGCCTTTGACGGCTACCCCATGGCAAAGAGCGGGCGGGCCTTCGAGGCTATCGGCGCAGCGACCATCGCCTCAGTCATCGGCGGCCTCTTCGGGGTGGCGGTGCTCCTCTTGTTGGCGCCACCTCTCGCTCGCTTCGCTCTCCGTTTCGGGCCCACCGAGTACTTCTGGGTGGCGATGCTGGGGCTTACGCTGATCGCCAGCCTGTCCAGCGGGTCCTTGCTGAAAGGGCTGCTCGGTGGCGCCCTCGGCATGCTCTTAGGCACCATCGGCGTGTCGCCAATCGGCGGTGAAACGCGTTTCAACTTCGGCCTGCCCGTGCTTCAGGGGGGCATCGAGCTGGTCGTGGCCCTCATTGGCCTCTTTGTAGTGCCCGAACTCCTCCTGATGGCAGCTCGAGGCAAGGCCGCGCTCACGGCTGCTGGGGCAGCGGACGCCGACAGGGGAGGCTTTTTCAGAACGCTGACCACCGTGTTGTCGATGCCCGGCAACCTGATCCGCTCATGTCTGATCGGCCAGATTATCGCCATGATCCCCGGTGCCGGCGGCAATATCAGCAGCCTCGTCGCCTATAACGAGGCAAAGCGCGCCTCAAAACACCCCGAGCGGTTCGGCAAGGGCGCAATCGAAGGCGTCGTGGCCTCGGAGTCGAGCAACAACGTGGTCGTCGCCGGCAGCATGGTACCGCTCCTGACCTTAGGTATTCCCGGAGCACCGCCTGACGCGGTTATTTTAGGTGTGCTCATGATGCACGGCTTGAGGCCCGGGCTCGAGCTGTTCACAACGAGCGGCATGCTCACCTATGGCTTTATTCTGTCCATGGGCCTGGCGGCTCTCGCCATGTTGCCCATCGGCTTTTTAGGCGGACGTGTTCTTTACCAGATGATTCTAAAGACGCCCTACTACTTTCTCGTGCCGAGCATCGCGCTGGTTACCATATTGGGTACCTTTTCGCTCAGAAACAGCATGACCGACGTTTTCATCATGTTGGCCCTGGGGCTCGCGGGCTACTTCCTGAAGGCATTGGGTGTCGGCTCCGCGCCAATCGTACTCGGCATCATTTTAGGCGTCATCGCCGAAACGGGCTTTGTTCAGTCGCTTCTTCTCGGCGCGGCTTATCCTTATCCGATTCTCAAACTTTTCGAAAATCCTCTCGCCAGAGTGCTCATCGCCCTGACGCTGCTGTCGCTCATCTCGCCCTACCTTTCAGGGTGGCTGAGGCGCAAACGTGAGCGGGAGTGATCAGGTGACTAAGGGCGTCAACACCCATCTCATCAGCGGCTCTATCGGCTTAGCGGTTTGTCTCATTTTCTGGTTCGCTCGAGGCAACCTCTCCCCCTTCAGCCTCATGTTTCCCAACGCCGTGCTACTCATTATCGCCACAGTTTCCGCGGCGCTCGTGGTCGTGGGCTTGCGCCGTCCCGAGATGCAGCCGCTCTTTGCCGAGGGCAGCCGCCGCCGACTCATCGTCACCGCGCTCACGCTCCTCTTTTGGTTTTTCGCGATCGGCCTGGTGGGCTTTTTCACGGCCAGCGTCGTCGCGTTTTCCTTTTTGGTCTGGTACTTGGCATCGGCTAACCACCGCGTCGGGCCGTCACGACTCGCCCTCTGGGTCGTCATCGTTGCCGCTGAGGTGGGGTTTTTTTACCTCGTCTTTACCCGTCTTCTCCACGTCCCCTTGCCGCGGGGTCTGTTCTTTTGAATTGGACGCAAGACGAGCGCAGGATAGACTGCGACGTGACGGCGTCCGGAGACGAACTCGTGTGACCGCGCTCGGTCTAATGGCGCTCGTCGCGGTCTTCTTCTTCACCAGCGTCATCGGCGTGGTGACCGGCGCCAACTCGCTCATCACCGTGCCCGCCATGCTCCAGGTCGGCATCGACCCGCGCGTCGCCATCGCCACCAACATGCTGGCGCTCACCTTCTTGAGCATAGGCGGCACCTTGCCCTTTCTCGGCAGGGGCGTCCTCGACCGGCGGCGGCTGCCGCTCTTGGTCATCCTCACCCTGGTGGGGTCCGTCCTGGGCGCCCTGCTCGTCCTCGTGGTGGCAGTGGAGGCCTTGCCGCTGCTCATCGCCCTCTTCATGCTCGTCATCGTCCTCTTCATGCTCTTCAACAGGGGCGCCGGGGTGGCGCCCGCGGCGGCGCCCACGCGCGCGGGCGAAGTCGCCGGCTACGCCGCCACCTTGGCGCTCGGCGTCTACGGCGGCTTTTTCAGCGGCGGCTACGTCACCCTGCTGACGGCCGCCTATGTCGCCTTCTTCGGCATGAGCTTTCTCCAGGCGGTCGCCGTCACCAAGCTCGTCAACGTCTTCTCCTCGCTGGTGGCGACGCTCGTCTTCGCGTTCCAGGGGCTGATCGACTACCGGCTGGGACTCGTCCTCAGCCTCACCATGTTCGTCGGCGGGCTCAGCGGCGCGCGCCTCGCCATGAGGCTGGAGGGTCCCTGGCTGCGGCGCCTCTTCCTCGCCATCGTCATCCTGCTGGCGCTCAAGACGCTCCTCTACGACGTCTTGTGGCGCGCGCTGGGATAGCCAGACCCGCCCTAGAGCGGCCAGACCATCAGGATGACCGGCACCGCCACCGCCGTGACGAGCAGCGAGACCGGCAGGCCCATGCGCCAGTAGTCACCGAAGCGGTAGCCGCCCGGTCCCATCACCAGGGTGTTCGACTGGTGGCCGATGGGCGTCATAAAGGCCGCCGAGGCGCCGATGGCGACGCCCATCAACAGCGGGTCCACCGACACCCCCAGACTGCGGGCCAGGCTGATGGCGATCGGCGCCATCAAGACCGCCGCCGCCGCGTTGTTGATGATGTTCGAGAGCAGCATGGTGAAGACCAAGAGGGCGGTCAGGGTGAGGACGGGCGACATCTGTCCCGCCAGGCTCAAAAAGCTCGAGGCGATGAGCTCGGCGCCGCCGCTCGTCTCGAGCGCCTCGCCGACGGGGATCATAGCTCCCAACAGCACCAGGATGGGCAGGTCGAGGGCGCCGTAGGCCTCGCGCAGGGTGAGCAAGCCGACAAGCACCATGAGGAGCGCGCCCAGGACGAACGACACCTGGATAGCCATGACGCCCGTCATCGCCGCGGTGATAGCGCCGCCGAAGATGAGCGCGGCCGGGATGAGGCGCCGCTTCTGGCCGAGCCGCAGGCCGCGCTCGGCCAGCGGCAGGCAGCCGAGGTTTGCCAAAGACTCCCCCACGGTTTCGCTGCCGGCCTGCAGGAGCAGCACGTCGCCGGCGCGAAAGCGCACCTTGTCGAGCCGCTGTTTGAGACGCTCGCCGCGGCGCGCCACCGCCAGCAGGTTGATGCCGTAGCGCCAGCGCAGGTTGAGGCTGCGCACGGTGCGGTTTTCCATGATGGCGCCGGGCGAAACCACCGCCTCGATCAGGCTGATGCGCTCGGAAGACAGGTCGCTCGGCCTCACGTTCTTGCTGCCGACGAGCTCGAGCCCGGTCGCCGCCACTATGGCCTCCAAGCCGTCGGGGTCGGCCTCTAAGATGAGCACGTCGCGGGGCCGCAAGACCTCGAAGCGCGACGGCGCGGCGTAGCGCTGCTCGCCGCGCACCAGGCCGACCACCACCACGTTGGCCTCGCCAAAGGCTTTGATGTCGTAGAGCGCCCGCCCCGCCAGCTCCGACTCGGCGGGCACGCGCACCTCGGTGATGTAGTCCTCGATGCGAAACATCGCCCCCTGCGAGGCCTGACCCTGGCGCTGGGGCAGGAGACGCCAGCCGACCAGCATGATGAAGAGGATGCCGGCGGCGGTGACCGCCAGGCCCACGGGCGCGAAATCGAACATGCCGAAGCGCTCGCCGCCCGCCTGCGTCCGCAGGGTCGCGATGATGATGTTGGGCGGCGTGCCGATGAGGGTGATCAGCCCGCCCAAAAGGGAGCCAAAGGCCAGCGGCATCAGCAAGAGCGAGGGCGAGTTGCCGCTTGTGCGCGCTACCTTGATGGCGACGGGCATCATGATGGCGAGTGCGCCCACGTTGTTCATGATGCTCGAGCAGGCCGCCACGAAGCCGGTGAGCGCGCCGATCTGCAAGCTGGGCCGGTCGCCGACGCGAGCCATCTGTTTGGCGATCACGTCGACTAGGCCAGCGTTCATGAGGCCGCGGCTGAGGACCAAGACCGCCGCCACGGTGATGACGGCCGGGTGACTGAAGCCCATAAAGGCGCGCTCACCATCGACGATTCCGGTCGTGGTCACCACCAAGAGCGCCGCCAGCGCCACCACGTCGTAACGCCAGCGACCCCAGATGAAGAGGAGCAAGGCGCCCAGCAGCGTGGCGAATACGATGATCTGTTCTACCGTCATAGCGTCATAGTCTCATAAGCGCCTCGTAAGCGTCCGGCTTGCCAGCATACCCGCTGGGCAACCAGGCCATCTTGGGATGAACGCGACGGAAAACACCGCGATATGGCCCGCAGTCCTCGAGCCAGAGCGGCACGGGCTCGCCCGGCAGCTATCGCACCACCGCTCTAGGCGACGTCGCGCCGCGTGAAGCTCCAGGCCAGCAGGCCCCCGAAGAGCAGCCCGTAGCCGAGCAAGACAAGCGCCGCGCGGCCAAGGTCGGCGGTGAAGAGGCCCGCCAGCGGCCCGCCGAAGGCGCCGGCACCGAAGACCTCGCCCAGCTCGGCGAGCGGCCGCCGCGCCGGGGCGTAGAGGTTGGTCGAGAGAAAATACTGCGGCAAGGTCTCGGCGAGCTGGCGCAGCCGGAGCGCCTGGAGCAGCGCAGTGATGCGGTTGGTGAGATTCAGGCCCGAGGTGACCAGATAGAAGCTGACCGCGCCCTCGAGCATAGCCGGCAGAAAGAAGATCGCCACGATGGCCACCGGCAGGCTGCGGATGAGCCAGACGAGCAGGGAGGCGAAGAGCACGGCCGCCAGAGCAAAGGCCCACTGCAGCAGGTAGAGCCCGGCCAGCTCGCCCCAGGCGCCCGCGGGCGTGGTCGGCAAGAAGAGCGTGCCGAGCAGCCCCAGGAGCAGCCCGAAGAGGTAGGCGCCCAGGAGCAGCACGCCCAAGACCAGCATGAGGGCGACGACCTTGCCGGCGAGCACCGCCAGGCGGTTCGGCTGATTGGTCAAGACGGCCTTCCAGGTGTTGTTGGCCCGCTCCTCGCCGATGAGCAGCGCCGCCAACAGCGCCACCACCACCATGAGCAGGTTGGGCGAGGAGTTGCCGAGGAGCAAGAGGACGTTGCGCGACAGCGCGTAGGGCGAGGCGATGGCTTGCACCAGGGCGTTCAGGCTCACCGCGTCCTCGACGAGGGCGCCGCTTATGCGCGTCTGCACCAGCCAGCCGACGAGCAAGAGGAGCGCCGGAAAGAGCGCCCACAAGAAGAGGGCCATGAGGTAGGCGCGGCGTTTGCGGGTGACCTTGAAGAGCTCCGCCCGGACGACGTTCACGGTAGCGCTCAGACCGGCGCCCAGACCGGCGCTCACGAGGGCCTGCCGTCCTCGCGCAGGAGGCGCAGATAGGCGTCCTCGAGGCTGTCCTCCAGGCGCCGGGCCTCCGTGACTAAGACGCCCTCGCCGGCCAGCCGCGAGAGCAGCGCGGAGGCCTCGCCCTCGGGCAGGGAGGCGCGCAGCCGCCCACTGTGCGTGTGCGCGACGCCGAGCGTATCCGCCTGGTAGCCAAGCCGCGCCAGCGCGGCCTGTAAGGCTGCGCTATCGGTCGCCTCGAGCACGTAGCTCACGCGGGCGCCCGCCAGGCGCCGGGTGAGCTGCGCCAGCGGCCCGTCGAAGCGCAGCCTGCCCCGCTCGATCACCAGCACGCGCGGGGCGAGCTTTTCGATCTCGGCGAGGATGTGGCTCGAGATGAGAACCGTCACCCCCTCCCGGGCGATGGCGCGCAGGTTCTCGCGGATCTCGGCGATGCCCACCGGGTCCAGGCCGTTGGTGGGCTCGTCCAGGATCAAGACGCGCGGCCGCCAGAGCAGCGCCCGCGCCAGCCCCAGGCGCTGGCGCATCCCCTGCGAGTAGGCCTGGACCCTCTTCTTGGCGGCGTTGTCGAGCTTGACGAAGCGAAGCGTCTCGTCTATGCGCGCCTCGCTCACCCCGCCGTGCAACAGCGCGGCGTGCTTGAGGTTGGCGCGGCCGGTCATGTAGGGGTAGAAGCTCGGCTCCTCGATCATGGTGCCGACCTCGCGCAGGCTCGGCCCCGGCACCGCCGCTCCCAGGACCCGCGCCCGGCCGCTCGTAGGGCGGATGAGCCCGGTGAGCATCCGCAAGGTGGTGGTCTTGCCCGCCCCGTTGGGCCCCAAAAAGCCGACGATCTCGCCCCGCGCGACCTCGAAACTCACCGCGTCGACGGCTCGAGCCCGGCCGTAGTGTTTGCTCAAACGTTCCGCCACGAGTGCGGGCATGGGTTCTCCTTATCCGCTTGGGCGCAGCCTTGATACGGCAAGGGGCGCCGAGAAGTCAGAGTACAGAATACAGGAGACGGAAGAGGGTGTTATGCCGGCGCCTGCTTCCCCGGACGCCAATCCTCAAGAAATTGACCCGCAACGCTGCGAGCCGCTCTTGAAGACGGCGCTCTTGAAGATGCCATGGGGAAACAGAGCCATGCGGCAGCCGGGCTCATCAAACAGGGCGCTGTTCGCGAGGCTTGTGAAGGTTTGACACCGTCTTGGCACCGTCACCGTCCTGGCAACGTCAAGGTAAGCTCGCCTCGAGCCCCTCCACCGTCAGGCTGCGCGCCCGGACGTGTCTCTTGAGATGCTCGACGAAGGGCGCCGCGGGCACGCCGTTCCTGTCGGCCTCCTTGCGGCTCCTGAAGGACACCGCCCCGGCATTCATCTCCTTGTCTCCGACGATGGCGATATAGGGCACCTTGTAGAGTTCGGCGTCGCGGATCTTGCTGTTCATGCGTTCACTGCGGCCGTCCACGCTCGCGCGCAGGTCCGCCTCCTCGAGCCTGGCCTCGAGCGCCCGAGCGTACTCGACATGCCGGTCGGCGATGGGCACGATGCGGACCTGCTCAGGGGCGAGCCAGAGCGGCATGTCGCCGGCGAAGTGCTCGATGATCACGCCCATGAAGCGCTCGGTCGAGCCGGTCACGGCGCGGTGCAAGACGACGGGCGTGCGCCGCTCGCCGTTCTCGGCGATGTACTCGCAGCCCAAGCGCGCGGGCTGGATAAAGTCCACCTGGATGGTCGAGAGCTGCCACTCGCGCCCCAAAACGTCCCTGGCCATGAAGTCGGCCTTGGGACCGTAGAAGGCGGCCTCGCCCGCGGCCTCGGTATAGGGCACGCCCTCGGCGTCCAGGGCGCCCTGGAGCGCCTGCGTGGCTTTGGCCCAGTTGTCGTCGTCGTCGACATATTTGCCTTCGTCGCCGCGCAGGCTGAGGCGCACGGCGTAGTCGCTGAAGCGGTAGGTGTCCAAGACCTCGCGGATGAGCCGCAGGGCGCGGGCGAACTCCTCTTGGATCTGCGCCTCGGTGCAGAAGATGTGGCAGTCGTCCTGGGTCAGGGAGCGCACCCGGGTGAGGCCGGTCAGCTCGCCCGACTTTTCGTAGCGGTAGAGGGTGGCGAACTCGGCGTACCGGAGCGGCAGCTCGCGGTAGGAGTGCAGCCGACTGTTATAGAGGGTCATGTGGCTGGGGCAGTTCATCGGCTTGAGGCGCAGCCGCACCCCCTCGTCCTCCATCGGCGGAAACATCGAGTCGCCGTAGTTGTCCAAATGGCCCGACTTTTTGTAGAGCGACTCCTTGACGAGGTGACCGGTCCAGACGTGCTCGTAGCCGTGGCGGGTCTGCACCTCGCGCACAAAGCGCTCCATCTCATGGCGGATTACCTCACCCCTGGGCAGGAAGAGGGGGATGCCCGCGCCGATGTCCTCGGAGAAGGTGAAGAGATCGAGTTCGCGGCCGAGTTTGCGGTGGTCGCGCTTTTTGGCCTCTTCCAGTTGCCAGAGGTGGTGCTCGAGCGCTTCTTTGCTGCTGAAGGCCACGCCGTAGATGCGCTGGAGCATGGGCCGCGACTCGTCGCCGCGCCAGTAGGCGCCGGCTATGCTCATCAGCTTGAAGTGGTTGGGAATGTCGCCGGTCGAGGGCAGGTGCGGGCCGCGGCAGAGGTCGGTGAAGCCCTCCCCCCCGCCCTGCTCGTAAAAGGTCAGCGGGGCATCCTCGGGCAGGTCGTGGATGAGCTCGAGCTTGTAAGGGTCGGCCAGCCTCTCATAGCGCGCCAAGGCCTCGGCGCGGCTCAGGCCGTACTTTCTGAGGGGCAGCTTGGCGTCGATGATCTCATGCATCCGCGCTTCGATCTCACCCAAGTCCTCGGGCGTCAGGCTGCGCGGCAGGTCGAAGTCGTAATAAAAGCCGTGCTCGATGACCGGCCCGATGCCCATGCGCAGCTCGCGGCGCTCGAAGCCCTGGCTCACGAAGTATTCCGTCACCGCCTGGGCCATGACGTGGGCGAGGGTGTGGCGGGCCAGATGCAGCACTTCGGGGTCGCGCTTGGTGAGGATGGCGACCTCGGCGCCGTCCGGCAGCTCGCTGAGGAGGTCTTGGACCTGGCCGTTGACCCTGGCCCCGAGGGCCGCCTTGGCGAGGCCCGGGCCGATCTTCGCGGCCACCTCGCGGGGGGTGACGGTGGCACTGAACTCGAGGGCTTTTCCGTCGGGAAGCAGGACTTGCATCGATCACCTCTCAAAGCAAAGGAAAGGTTTGGAGCATAAAACATTGCGAGCACAAAACATGTGGGCTGTTCGGATGAAGACAAGATGAAGACAAATCGGAAGACAAATTGAAGAGGCTCGCCGCTAGCGGCGAGTTCGCGGCGCGCGGCCCGGCCCAGGCGGGCGGGCGATCCGACTTAGGGTCCGGCTACACGGGGTCCGGCTACACAGCGTCCGGCTACACGGGGTCCGGCTTGGGAAGGTGAGCGCGCTCATGAGGCCAGCCTAGCATATCTCGAGCGCGATGACCCGAACCCCGTTCGCCTCGATAGTGTAGGGCCACTAGGCCCCCGCTAGTGCGGGTACTACACCCGAGCGAGCCAGGGACGCGCGCGGGCGGCGCTGATTTCATATACTGGGGCGTGCAACTCGTCGCTCTCTTCTGTCACGACCCCCAGCTTCGCAGCCTCTTGCAAGACCTGCACCGGCGCGAACCCGCCTTGAGCGACCTGCTCCTCCACCCCGTGAGCGAGGGCGTCAGCAGCGACAGCGTCTTTGCGGCGCTCAGGCCGCTCAACTTCGCGGGCGCACTCGTCCTCGACGACGTCACTCAGCGCGAGGCCTTTGCCGCGGCGGCGAGAACGAGCTTGGACGCTCAAGAGGTGGGCGCGGCGGACGCGCTCGCGGTCACGCCCTTCGGTCTTGTCGGCGAGTACACCTTTGGCCGCGCCGCCGGTCGGGCGCTCAGGAGAGCGGGCTGGGACGGCCGGGGCGCGTCGGCGGTGGTCCTGGGCAGCGGCGTCCGGGCGCGCGCGCTCAGCCGCGAGCTGGCGACCTTGGGCGTGAGACAGCTCGCGGTTCTCTCCTCGAGCCGCCCCCTGGCCGAGGAGACGACGCGGCTCCTTGCCGCCACCACCCGCATCGTCGCCAAGGCGCAAGACGACAGCCTCACCCGCAGCCTCATCGAGAGCGCCGACCTGCTGGTGCGCGCGGACAATGCCGGCGACATAAGGTCCGCACTGCTCGGACCGCACCTCACCGTCGTCGACCTGGAAGGCGGCGCCATGAGCGCCCTGCGCCGCCAAGCGACCGAAGTGGGCGCGCTCTCGCTCTCGCTCCGCGACGTGCAGGCCGAGCAGCTGGCGCTGGCACTCGGCCACCTCTTGGAGGCCCGGCTCGAGACCGGTCTCTTCTTGGAACTCTTTCATAACCTTTAGGTGCAGGAACTTTGGGTGCAGGGATCAGGAGGTTTTATTCTGACCCCCGACCCCCGACCCCTGACCCCTCCGCCCTCACCAAAAGCCAAACCCCAGCCTCTAGACTGCCCATCTATGAAACTCTCCCTCCGGCTGTACCTCCTCCTCGGCTTCGCCCTTTTTGGCGTCGCCGGTGCTCAGGACCGCCTCTACCTGGTGCCGCCGAGCATGGTCACCGAGTCGCCCGCTGCCTTGCAGATCCAGCACGGCGACACCCATATCGCCTACATCGACGGCCTCGGCTGGCTGCCCTACGGCCCTGACATCCCGCCCCTGCGCGAGGGCGGGCAGGTCTATGTGAGCGAGCTGGTCTTGGAGGCCCTCGCCCCTTCCCTGCCACGACTGACGGGGGTGCGCATCGGCGAGACGAGCAGCGTCCGGGTGGTGCTCGATCTGGCCGGGGCACTGGGCGGAGAGGCGCTCGAGGGGGTGCGGCAGGAGGGCAGGCTCGAGGACCAGGGCCTAGCCAGCATCCCGCTGCCCGATCTGCTCGTCCCCAGCGACCTCGGGGGGCGCATCATGGGCGGCGACAGCGTCGATGTCGTGCTCGACAGCCGCGGAGACGGGCTCCGCCTCCTCGTCGCGGGCTCCGGGCTGGTCTACCAGGCCTTTCCTCTCGCCGAGCCGAGCCGTGTGGTCGTCGATCTCGACTTTCTGCGCTTCGCCGACGTCCAGGAGGAGACGCGCCAGGTTCGCCCCGGCGTGTCCTACCGCCGCTTTACCGCGCCCACCAGCCTGGGCAGCAGCGGCGTTCACTTAGTCGAGATCGCGCCGGGCTACGGGCACTTCCGGGTGGTCGGCGAGACCGCGCTGGCACGGCCCCTGAGCCAGCTTGCCGGCGGCAGCCTGGCGGCCGTCAACGCGGGCTTCTTCGACACCCGGACCGCCGCGGCCATCGGCCTCTTGCGGGTGGATCACAGCACTCGGTCGCTGCCCTTTCCCGGCCGCGCCGGCGCGGCGGCCTATCTCGGGCGAGCCACTATCGGCTTTGGCGGAGGCGCACCGACCATCGAGCGGGTCCGCTCGGACATGACCTTGCGAGTTGGCGCGCGTGGCTACGCGCTGAGCCAGCTGAGCGCGCGGGGCGAGGTGCACGTCCACAGCCAAGTAGGCCAGCAGGTGGGCCAGGAAGCCGGCCGGGCGCTGGTGGTGGCGGACGGGCGGGTGAGCGACAACGGCTACGGCGCGCGCACCGTGCCGCCGGGAGGCTTCGTGGTGAGCTACGACCCGGGCGTTGTTGAGCTGAGCGCGGTGCGGACGGGCGTCAGGGCGAGCCTCGAGGCCAGCTTCAGCCCTGCCGCCTTCGGCAGCCTGCCTTACGCGGTCGAGGCCGGGCCGCTGCTGCTTCAGGGTGGCCGGCCCGCCTATGCGCCGGACAGCGAGGACTTTATCGGCGACATGCTCACCAAGCGCACCGACCGGAGCGCCATCGGCGTGCGCCCGGACGGGACGGTGCTCCTCGTCACCGCCGACGGCATGACCGCCCGTGAGCTGGTGCCGCTCTTCTTGAGCCTCGGCGCCGAGCGCGCCATGAACTTGGACGGGGGCGGCAGCACCACGCTCTTTTTGGATGGCGAGGTGGTCAACCGGCGCTTCGAGCGCCCCATCGTCAGCGCCATCGTCTGGACGCCCCACCTGCCCTCCTCCCGCTAGCTCCGCCCGGAGCCCGGTGACGACAGCGGTCTCAAAAGGCACCTGCTAGACTCAGGTGTGCGGCTTGTCTTGTTCATTGCGCTCTGGCTCAGCCTGCTCCTGTGGACAGGTTCGGCCTCGGCGCAGAGCCGGCTCATCACCGTGGAGCTGGGCGTCGCCGGCGAGATGACGCCGGGAGCCTGGAACCCTTTGCGGGTGAGCCTGCGCGACCAGCCGCCCCTCGATTTCATCTTGCAGATCGACCAGGGCAGCCTTCGCGAAGGTCCCCGCCTGGTGCGCTACAGCGCGCGGCTTACCGGCGGCAGCGGCATCCGCGTCTTCGAGGACGATGTCTTTTTGCCCGCCTGGCGGAGCATGAGCTGGCAGCTGCGCGACGGCGCCGTCGTCTTGGTCAGCGGCTCCTTCGAGCGGGGCCCGCTGGACTTGGGCCCGCTGCAGCTCGTCGTCGCCGAGTCGCTGGGCGCGCGGCGGGCGCTGCTCGAGCCCGAGCTGCGCGCGGTGGACGTCCTGCCCTCCGAGCTGCCCGAGCGTCTGGCCGCCTATGACGGCGTGGCTACCGTCATCATCGACCCTTCGGCGGCGGCGCCCCGGCCCGAGGCGGTGGTCGCGGCGGCGGCGGCGGGAGCCACCGTCGTCCTGCTCGAGCCCCTGAGCGCCAGCCACCGCGCCTTGGCGCGGCTGGCGCCCGAGCCCGCGCAGCGGCTCGGCGTGGGCTGGCTGGTGCGCGCCCCCGAAGCGGAGGCGGCCCGCTACCTCCGCGAGCTCGACCGCCTCGACACCGGCGCCCTGACGGGCTCGCTCATCTCCGCCGAGCTGCGCCAGGGTCCCACCGTGGTCCCGCTGCTCACCGTCTTGCTCCTGGTGGCGGGCTACAGCACGGCGGTCTTGCTGTTCGTCCGCTACGGCGGCATGGCGGGCTATCTGGCCAGCCTGGCGCTCGCGCTCATCGTCGGCCTGACCGCCTACGGCAGCCTGCGGCCCGAGCAGGAGGAGGCCTTGCGGAGCCGGCAACTCGTCTTAGGGGGTGGCCCACTGGCCTGGCGCCAGCCCGTGCAGGTCTACTTCAGCCTGGCCGACGGCAGCCGGCGCTTCGAGGGACCGGCTCGCGCCTTGGAGGCCAGCGAGTGGCAAGCCGACCAGGCCGGCCTCGAGCTGGCGGTAGCGCGCTGGCGAAGCGTAGCCGTGGCGCAACGGCCAAGCCTGCAGGAGGCGGGCCTGCGCTGGCGGGAAGGCCGCCTGGAAAACCTCACTTCGGCGCCTCTGACCGATGTCTACGTCTTGGGACTCGGACCGCAGAGCGACCTGGGCAGTGGCGACGCGCTCGAGCCCCGGCGGGACGTGAACAACACCTCAGAGGAGGTCGCCATGATGGGAGAAAGCTACGCGGCCCTGGCGGCGCTCTTGCCCGAGGGCAGCGCGCTGGCGCGGCGCGGCGCTGCGGTCCACGTGGCCCTGCCGCCCCCAGGGCCCCGGCTTGTGACAACACAGGAAACGGCGCGGGAGACAGCCTGGGGAACAGTACGGGAGACGCCGTGAGCGGCCTCGGCCAGCGGCTCGGCGAGCGCCTGGGCCAGCCGGACACGGTGCAGGTGCTCTTGGGCTACCTCGCCCTCTCTACCGTCATCATCGCGCTGGCCTGGCCGAGCCAGCCCCTCGATGCCAACGACGCCTGGTTCAGCCTGGTGCAGGCCAAGAGCCTCTTTGCCGCCTTTGTCTCGCTCGCCTACGGGATGGGCTACGCCCGCAGACCCAAGCAGGAGAGCACCCTCATCCTGCTGGCGCTCTTTGCCCTCTTCGTGCTGAGTTTGCCGCTCGAGGCCGTCGCCTGGATGAGCAGCGTCCCACCGCTGCCCCTCTGGTGGTCGCCGCTCGTCCACAGCCTGGTCATCCCCGCCTACTTCGCCCTGGGCCTGGGGCTCGGCCAGGCACTGGCGCGCCTGGGCCTGCTCGCGCTCGCGCCGGTCCTGGCCCTGCTGCTGCTCGTCGGCGCCTTTTTCGCCGACCTCGCCCTCGGCGTGGTGCTCTTCAACCCTGCTACCGCCGCGACCAATGTCTCACCGCTTCACCTTGCCTTTACCACTTCTCTGCTAGCCTTGTACCTAGTGATGACGTTGAGAAAGAGGCACAAACCGTGAGCCGCGCCGCCACCAGCTTTCCCTGGCTGCGCCTGCACAGCCGCCTGGCCGCCACACGCTACTGGCAGGAGCGCCTGACGGTCTGTGGCCTCGGCGCCCTGCTTCTTTCCTTCGTCGCCTGGCTCTTGGGCGCGCACCTCCTCTGGCACCTGGGCTTTATCGCCCTGGGCAGCGCTCTGGGCTTCCTGCCCCGCCTGCGTTCGGGGCAGGGTTGGGCGCTCCACTGGCTCGACACCCACCTGGGCCTCTCCTACCGCACCGCCCTCGAGGTGCCGCGCGGCGATGACCATTACGGCCTCTATACCGCCCTCCACCGCCGCGTCGAGCGCGCCGGCAAGAACCTCGAGCGCCCCAGCCCGCAGCCCTGGTGGCTGCCGCTCTTCGCCGTCGCCTTTGGTCTCCTCCTGGTGCCCAACGCACCCTGGTCGGCTGCCAGCCCGCTCTCGACCGCACCCGGCATGAGCGGCCCGGAAGTGCCGCCCGCCGCCGCCGAGGATCCGGATGAAGCGAGCGCCGAGGAGCCGCCGGGCGACGAGCCCGAGAGCCCTGAGGGGGCGGACGCGCCGGCCGGCGATCCCGGTGACCCGGACGGCCCCGAGGGTGAGGGTTCCGGCGCCCCCGGCCAGGGCGGCCGCGCACCCGAAGGGGGCGCCGGAAGCGAGCGCCAGGCCCTCGAGGACTTCCTGCGCTCCGTAGAGGAGGCCGAAGAGGACGAGGGCGGCTCCGAGGGCGCACCCTCAGGCGCACCCGACGAGAGCGGCGAGGAAGAGGGGCGTGAAGGCCCGACTCAGGCCCGCGAGGCGGATAGAGAGGATGACGGCCGCGAGCCTGGAGACTCTGGAGAGCCCGGCGAGGGCGGCGAGCCCGGCGAGGGCGACGAGGCGCAGGCCGCCGAGGCGGCTGAGGGTGAGCAGAGCGCGCCCCAAACCCAGCCGGCCGGCGCGGAGGAGGGCGAAGAGGGAGACGACGGCGCTGAGCAGGGCCAAGGCGAGGAAGAGGGGCTCGAGGATGGCGGCGAGGAGGGCCTGGGCGAGGGCCCGAGCGACGAAGGCGCGGAGGCGCAAGGGCAGCCGGGCGGCGAGGACGCGCCGGGCCCCGAGGGAGACGCGGAGGGCGGCGACTTGGACCCCGGCGGAGGCGTCGGCGCGGACGGTCTCGCCCCTGACGCCGAGGGCCTGTTCGAGACCCTGGAGCGCGAAGAGGACCGTCCCGAGTTCGTCCCCGGCCAGCGCGATGACGGCGGCCGGGCCTCCTCCGGCGTCGTGCGCCTGCCCGGCGGCGGCCAGGCCGAGGGTCCTGCCGGCGCCGCCCCGGAGAGCTTTGAACGCGGCCTCGAGCGCGCCATCACCGAGGGGCGCATTCCGGTCGAATACCACGAGGTCTTGAGGGACTACTTCCGCTAGACAAGCAGCACCTGACTGGTTGAGAGGCGGCTAACCGGGTTCTTCTTGCGAGAACCCAAAGGTGTTCTCTACGACGCCGGGAAGAATGCTGTAGATGGACCGGCCTATGGCGCTCTCAAAGCTCTCCTGAAGCCCCAGATAGGCCTTCCAGCGTGGAATCGTGTGCTCGTTGAAGCCGTGCCTCGTAACGACATCGACAAAACGCTTTTCGATCAGACAAAAGCCGGAGGCCACAGCCAGGCAGTCGCAGAGCTGCAAGAGCCGGTCATAGTCGCTATAGGCTACGGCCTCGAGGTAACTGTCGACGAAGGCGAGCTCTTCCGCCGAGCAGTCCCATGTTCCGGCGGCAGTCTCGGCGCGCCGTTGTTCCGCCATCGGAAAGGAATGGGTCAGGCAAATTTGCGCGGCGTCGGAGAAACCCCGCTCGTTCAAAATGGTGTAACCGTCAAGGGCATGGCGCATGTCGGTCACGCCTTCCTGTCGGCCGATATCGTGCAGGTAGCCGAGAATGAGCGCCGTGGTCGGGTCGAGCTCAGGGTGATAGGAAGCGATAGCTTCGGCAGCTTTGGCGACGTAGATGGAGTGCTGGACCCAGGGCCCGGAGTTGCGCCTTTTCGCTTCCGACAGCAAAGCCTCTGCTTCTTGTAGTGAGGGAACACGCATGGATCAATCTCGTCTTAAACTCTGTGCCCTCATGCAGCCCTCAGCGCAGGTGCTAGGGACACCACAGAAGAACAAGCGCGCGGCCTAGGCGAGGAGGTCGGCTACCGGCATCGACCAGCCCGGTAGAGCAGGCTCGGCTTCCGCCAGGTCACCGCCGCGGTAAACCACGGGATTTTCAGGGTCGTTTGCGCGGTAGACGCGCACCACGTTTTCTTTCAGCACATCGACGTCCCATACTACGAACGTTCCGGCGGCAAAATAGTCGGCCCGTTTGGCTGCCATGTCCCACTCGGCTTTTGCTCCATAATCACCTTCGCTTCTGACTTCGGCAACAAACACGGGCGCGCCCTCGAGAAACTTTCCTCCTTTCAGCTCTCCGACGTAAAAGGCCGCGTCAGGGCTAAAGGAGCGACGGTGTGGCAGCTTCACGACAAAGCCGACATTGTCGGGAAACGCGTACCCGCCGCCACTGCTACGCTCATAATCATCGAGGCTGCGATAGATTCTTCCGCTCGCTCGCCCCGGCACCCCTCCAGTAGGCGACATCAGCAGCAATTCCCCATTGACTATCTCGGCTTTGCCGTTATCCGGCACCCGGTACAGGTCTTCGATGGTAGCTTCTGTTCTCGTGCTCATCACAAGCTCCTCGAGCGCCACTATACGCTTCATTGCCGAGTTCTGTCTTCTGTCTTCAAACCCGCCAACGACGGCTCGAGGCCTCAGCGCAGGTGCTGGAGCGGGTCGATAGCCTTGCCCCCTCCTGCAGCTCGAAGTGCAGGTGCGGGCCGGTCGAGAAGCCAAGCGTCTCGGGTGACCTTTTCCGGCGCCGCACTGGCGTGACAAAAGCGGACGCCGGGCCTAAGCCTGCGCCGCCCAGCGTTCGGCGACGGCCTCGCGCAGATAGGCGACCACGTCCTGGGTGTTGGCGCCGGGCGTGAAGATGGCGCCGACGCCGAGTTCCTCGAGCTTGGGCAGGTCCTGCTCGGGGACGATGCCGCCGCCGAAGACCAGGATGTCCTCGGCCTTGCGCTCCTTGAGGAGCCGACTGACCTCGCGGAAGTAGTGCATGTGGGCGCCGGAGAGAATCGACAGGCCGATGGCGTCCACGTCCTCTTGGACCGCGGCGTTGACGATCATCTCGCCGGTTTGCCGCAGGCCGGTGTAGATGACCTCCATGCCGGCGTCGCGGAGCGCTCTGGCGATCACCTTGGCGCCGCGATCGTGGCCGTCGAGGCCGGGTTTGGCGATGAGTACGCGTATCTTGTGGTTTTCCATGATGCAGCATCTTACCGTAGCGGCAAAGGCTTTCACAACATCTCGACCACAACGTCTCGACCACAACGTCTCGACCACAACATCTCGACCACAACATCTCGGCTCGGCAGTGGGGCCATGGCCCTGCTGTCGACCCTTGGGTCACGCATCATGCAGGGCTGCATGACCAGGCGTGTAGCCGGCGCTTCCCCCGGCACCAGACATGGTCGGGAAGCCTTGAAAGGAACCCGGTGCCCCGGCTCCGCCTCTAGACCAGCACCGGCTCCTCGTAGACGCCGTAGACCTCACGCAGGATGTCCATCTGCTCGCCCAAGGTGCAGTAGGCGTGGGCGCAAGCCATAAAGGCGGGCATGGTGTTGTGGCCGTGCTTGGC
>JALZLY010000215.1 GCA_030858465.1 Deinococcota bacterium | reverse complement strand
CCATGACCCTGCGCGTCGCCGCCGAGGTGCCGGCGGGCAGCTACCGGCTCGGCGTGCGCGGCGCGAGCGGTAGGCTCTCGGAGACGGCGCGGCTCGAGCTGACGGTCGCGGCAGCGAGCGCCTCCTTCCGCGTGCTCACCTTCAGCAAGACCGCGCTCTACCGCAACGAGGTCACCGAGGCGGCGGTGGCGGCGGTGGCGGCGCTCGGCGCGGCGAACGGCTTCGCCGTGGACCACAGCGAGGACGCGGGCGTCTTTACCGACGACAGGCTCGCGGCTTACGACGCCGTCATCTTCCTCATGCCCTCGGGGCGGACGCTGGACGCGGCGCAGCAGGCGGCCTTCGAGCGCTACATCCGGGCCGGCGGCGGCTTCGTGGGCGTCCACTCCGCCGCGATCGTCGACTGGGACGACCCCTACGACTACTGGCCCTGGTACGAGGGCCTGGTCGGCGCCTACTTCCACGACCACTCCGATGTCCAGCCGCACACCATCATCGTCGAGGACCGCACCCACCCTTCGACCGCGCACCTGCCGGGGCGCTGGGAGCACACCGACGAGATCTACAACTTCTTCAAGCACCCCAGGGACAACCCCAACCTGCATATCCTGCTCAAGATCGACGTCTCGAGCGTCCCCGGCAACGACCCGGGCAACCATGAATACCGCTCGACCACGATGGGTTCGGACCACCCCGTCGCCTGGTACCAGGACTACGACGGCGGGCGCTCGTGGTATACCAGCATGGGCGACACCTTCGAGAGCTGGCAGAGCGACGCGCTGTTCCTACAGCACATCCTGGGCGGCATCCTCTACGCCGCCGGACGGTGAGGCGGCTTTGAGAGCTTGACGGGCGGCGCCCTCTCCAAGCCGGAGTCGTCCTCCAGCAAAGGCCGCCGGACGCCCGCGGAGCCTCACCGCGATGCGTTATACTGAAGCATTGCTACCGAGGCACTGCTGATACTTGGCACTACTGTTGGGCACTGCTGCATCACATGCATCAAAGCCATGTTGCCGCACTGATATGGAAGGGCAGAGGGGCATTGGGGGAAGCGACGACAAAGAACGGAGACCGGCTCGAGGTCAAGCTCTTGGGCGCGCCGGGCCTCCGCTGGCGGGGCGCCGCCATCGAGCCCGCTACCGCCAAGGACCTCGCCCTCCTCTACTATCTGGCCGCCCGGCCCGAGGGCGCAGCCAGAGACGAGCTGCAGGAGCTGCTTTGGGGGGTGGGACGGCGCAGAAACCTGCGCCAGGCGCTCTACTCGCTGCGCCAATTGGCCGGCGCCGACGGCTGGTTGCGCGTGGGCGAGACCATCAGCCTCGAGGCCGGCAGCGATCTGGCGGCCTTTCGGGAGGCCGTGCGGGACAGGCGCTACGGCGACGCGCTCGAGCTCTGGCGCACCGCCGCGGCGCCGCGCGGCCGGGAGGCGTTGCTGTCGGGCTTCGCGCTCAAGCGCGCGCCGGCCTTCGCCGATTGGCTCGAGGTCGAGCGAGCGCGTCTCGAGGCGCACTACCTGGACGCGCTCAAGTGCCGGGCCCTGGAGCTCGAGGAGGAGGGGCGCTACGCCGAAGCGCTCAGCCTCACCCGGACCCTGCTCGGCGAGGACGGGCTCAACGAGAGCGCCTACCGCGCCGCCATGCGCCTGCACTACCGCCGCGGCGACATCGAGGCGGCGCTCTCCCTCTTCGAGACCTGCCGCCGGGCGCTGGCCGAAGACCTCGGGGTCGAGCCGCTCGAGGAGACGCTCGAGCTCGTCCGGGCCATCGAGCGAGGCCGGGGCCTGGAGAGCCGGCAAGAGGATACGCCCTCCCTCCTGCCCGCCCGAGGACGCATCCCGGCCCAGCTGCTGCGGCCGCCGGTGCTGGTCGGCCGCGAGGCGGTCTGGGCGGCGCTGGACGAGGCCTGGCGGGCGGGCAAGACGATCTTCTTGTGCGGCCCCGCGGGCACGGGCAAGACCAGGCTGATGCTCGACTTCGTGCGCGCCCAGGGCGGTTTCCTGCTCAGCGAAGGGCGGCCCGGCGACGCCGCCGTGCCCTACAGCAGCGTGGCGCGGGCACTTCAGCGCGCCCTCGAGGGGGTTCCGCTCGAGCTCGAGGACTGGGTCCGCCAGGAGCTGGCCCGCCTCTTGCCGCAGCGCTTTCTTGAGCTGTCGCCGCCCAGGCTCGAGACGGCGGACGCCAAACACCGCTTCATGCAAGCCATCGGCCGGGTCATGGATGGGCTGCGCGCCCAGGTGAGCGCCGTGGCTATCGACGACCTGCACCACTGCGACGGCGCCAGCCGGGAGGTCGGCATGATGCTCGCCGCCCGCTTCGCCCAGGCCGCCACGCCGGGAGGAGCCCGCATGCTGATCGCCTTTCGCGGCGACGAGCTGGACTCGGCCCAGCGCAGCGGCCTTGGCGGCCTGGTCGCCGCGGGGCAGGCCGTGCTCGTCGCACTGGAGCCGCTCGAGCCCGCCGCCGTCAAGGCCATGCTGACCAGCCTGGAGGTCCCCGGCGCGGCGGCCCTGGCGGCGCGCCTGCACCGCTACACGGGCGGCAACCCCATGTTCGTCGTCGAGACGCTCAAGGGTATGTACGCCGGCGGCGACTTCTCGGGAACGTTTTCCTCGGGTCCGCCCGGCAGGGTCGGCGCGGTCATGCAAGGGCGGCTCGGCGCCCTCTCCGCGACCGCCCTGAAGCTGGCCGGGGCGGTCGCCGTCGGCCAGGCCCAGGCCGAGACGGGGCTCTTGGCGGAGGTCCTGGGGCTCGACGCGCTGACGGTGGCCCTGGCGCTCGGCGAGCTCGAGGACGCCCAGATCATGGCGGCCGGCCGCTTCGTCCACGACCTCTGGCCGGAGATGCTGCTCGCGACCATGCCCGCGGCGCTCAAGACCTTCTGGCATCGCCGCACGGCCCTCGCCCTGGAGGCGCGCGGCGAGACGGCGCGGGGCGAGACGGCACAGGGCGAGCC
>JALZLY010000214.1 GCA_030858465.1 Deinococcota bacterium | reverse complement strand
GGCCGCGCCCGGCCCGACAGCCTCCAGCCCGACAGCCTCCAGCCCTGGCGCGCCCCGGACGGCCCCTCCAAGAGCCGCGCCCAAGGTCGGCTGGCGCGACATCGTCGGCCGGGCTAGCCCCCAGCTCAAGGCCTTTCTGATCCCCGCCCAGGACGAGCTCGGAGACGGCCACATCCACCTCTACTACGGCGACACCCACAAGTTTCACTACGGCCAGATCAAGAACCGTCAGGACGAGCTCGAGGCGCTGGTCGCCTCGGTCCTCGGCGCGGGCGTCAAGGTGCTCCTCCACGGCCCCGGCGAAGGACGTGACCGAAAAAAGTAGTCGCGGGGCGCGCGGCCGAGCCTGCGCCGCCCCGAGCCGCGCCCGTGTCCGCCACCAGTCCCGCCACCAGTCCCGCCACGACGAGCACGGCCGCACCCTCCTTTTACGACCGCCTGAGCGCCCAGCGCACGCCGCTCGACCACCGTCCCGTGGCCCTAACCGCAACCCCGGAGCCCGCCCAGACCGGCTCACCCGCAACGCCAGCAACCGCGCCGGCGGCGAGTACCGAGCAACCTGCTGCTCTTGCGCCCACCCCCAAGCAGCCCGCACCCATGCCGGTTGAAGGTGACAGCCAAAGAGCGCTGAGCGAGCAGAAGGCCGAAGACCTGAGCGCCGAGCCGCTCGAGGCTTTGCCCGAGCCTCCCGGTGACCCTGAGCTTGCCGGTGGTCCCGCGCCAAGCGCAGCGGAGGGTAGGGCGAACGGCAGCCTGCTCGAGCACCCCCGCTTCCAGCTTGTGCAGGAACTCTTCCCCGGCCGCCTTCTCTCCTACAGCGAACCCAGCCGAGATGAAAGCAGCCTTACCGACGAGGGGGCGGCGGGCAGGATAGACTTGGATGAGACGGACGATTCCGAGACTGAAGACGAGGGAGAAGCCATATGAACATCCAAAAGCTCATGAAAGAAGCTCAGAAGGCCCAGAAAAAGATGACCGAAGCGCAAGAGCGCCTGGAAACCATCAGCGTCGAGGGCTCGGCGGGTGGCGGCATGGTCACCGCCACCGCCAGCGGCAACGGCAGCATCACCAAAGTCACCATCGACCCGAGCGTCATCGACCCCGAGGACGCCGAACTCTTGGAGGACCTGGTCATGGCCGCCGTCAACGAGGCCCAGCGCAAGGCCAAGGAGGTCCAGGAGAGCGAGATGGGCGCCGCCATGGGCGGCTTGGGTGGCATGGGGGGAATGTTCTAAACAGGGTCTGGGGCTAGGGTCTGGGGTTTGGCCTTTCCCCAACCCCTAACCCCTGATTCCTAACCCCGATTCCCAACCCCTATGAAATACCCTCCCGCCCTTATCCAGCTCATCCGCGAGCTCGGCAGGCTGCCCGGCATCGGCCCCAAGAGCGCCCAGCGCCTGGCCTTCTACCTCTTCAACCAGCCGCAGGACGCCGTCGAAGACCTCGCCCAGGCGCTCATGGCGGCCAAGCGCTCCTTGCACAGCTGCCGCATCTGTTTCAACATCACCGACCAGGAGATCTGCTCGGTCTGCGATGACCAGAGCCGCAACCGCACCATCATCTGCGTGGTCGAGGAGCCGGGTGACCTCTTGGCCATCGAGCGCTCAGGCGAATACGAGGGGCTCTACCACGTCCTGCACGGCTCCTTGAGCCCCATGAACGGCATCGGGCCGGACCAGCTCAGGATCCAGCCGCTCCTGGGGCGGTTGGAGGCCGTGGACGAGGTGATCCTGGCGACGGCCACCACCGTCGAGGGCGAGGCCACCGCCATGTATTTAGCGCGCCTCCTGGGCGACCTGTCGGTGACCACCTCGCGCATCGCCTACGGCCTGCCGGTGGGTGGCGACCTCGAGTATGCCGACGAGGTCACCTTGGGCCGGGCCATCGCCAACCGCCGCAGGCTGTAGGGGCAAGTCAACAACCTCGGTCGGTACGACCGCTGGGCCTTTGCCGAGCTGATCGACGTCTATGGGGACGTCTATGGGATCGGAGGTGAACTTCGGTGCCAAGTTCGAAGCCGAGTTCGATAGGCTGATTGCCGCCGATGCTCGAGAAGGCCGCCCGAGACAGCTGCCCGAGACATAGGCACGACCACCTTGTACACTGGAGTCGTGAACATGCTCGAAAGGCTCACAGCACTTTGTACAAAAGTTGACGGCTGCTGGTAGTACCCGCACTAGCGGGGGCCTAGTGGCCCTACACTGTAGTACTCGCACTAGCGGGGGCCTAGTGGCCCTACACTAGCGCGTTGACTTTTACTCGCTCTGTAGGGCGGAAGGATTGAGGATTCCCTCAATCCTTCCGCAAAGCGCTTTAGGCCGTGGCTTCTTGGGCCTGATGGATGCGGCGCAAGACGGTGTGCAGGATGCCGCCGTTGCGGTAGTAGTCGATCTCGACGGGGGTGTCGAGCCGGCAGGTGACCTCGAAGGTGACACGGCTGCCGTCCTCGCGCTCGGCCAGGACCGCCAAGGTCTGGCGGGGCTTGACGTCGTCAGCCACGTGGATAGTGAACTTCTCCTGGCCGCTGAGGCCCAGGCTCTCGGCGCTCTCGGCGGACTTGAACTGAAGCGGCAAGACGCCCATGCCGACGAGGTTGGAGCGGTGGATGCGCTCGAAGGACTGCGCGATCACGGCCTTGGCGCCCAGGAGGAAGGTGCCCTTGGCGGCCCAGTCGCGGCTACTGCCCATGCCGTAGTCGTGGCCTGCTAGGACGATGGTGGGTATGTCGGCGGCCTTGTACTCGAGACTGGCCTCGTAGATGGTCGTCACCTCGCCGCTGGGGAAGTGCGTGGTCCAGCCGCCCTCGGTGCCGGGGGCGAGCCTGTTCTTGAGGCGGATATTGGCAAAGGTGCCGCGGGTCATCACCCGGTCGTTGCCGCGCCTGGAGCCGTAGGAGTTGAAGTCTCTGGGCAGGACGCCCTTCTCCATGAGGTACTTGCCCGCCGGGCTGTTGACGGCGATGGACCCCGCCGGCGAGATGTGATCGGTGGTGACCGAGTCGCCGACCATCACCAGGGCGAGCGCATTTTTAATGGGCTCGATCCTCTCCGGCTCGGCGCTCATGCCGACGAAGAAGGGCGGCTCCTGGATATAGCTGCTGTCCGCGTCCCAGTCGAAGAGGTCGCCGCCCTTGACGGGGATCTTGTTCCACGCTTCGTTGGACTGTTCGATGCCCTCGTAGAGCCGCTTGAAAGTCTCGGGCTTGATGGCGCTGTCGAGGTGTGCGGCAATGTCTTGGTAGCGCGGCCAGATGTCGCGCAAGAACACCTCCTCGCCGCGGTCGTTCTGGCCCAAGGGCTCCGTCTCGAAGTCGATATCCACGGTGCCGGCGATGGCGTAGGCGACGACCAAAGGCGGCGAGGCCAGGTAGTTGGCGCGGACGTGCGGGTTGATGCGACCCTCGAAGTTGCGGTTGCCCGAGAGGACGCTGGCCGCGACCAGATCGCCCGCGTCGATGGCCGCCACCACGTGCTCGGGCAAGGGTCCCGAGTTGCCGATGCAGGTGGTGCAGCCGTAGCCGACGGTGTAGAAGCCGAGCTTTTCGAGGTAGGGCGTCAGCCCAGCGTCGTTCAGGTACTCGGTGACCACTTTCGAGCCGGGTGCCAGGCTGGTCTTGACGTAGGGTTTTACTTTAAGGCCCGCCTCGACGGCCTTTTTGGCGAGGATGCCCGAGGCGAGCATCACCGAGGGGTTGCTGGTGTTGGTGCAGGAGGTGATGGCGGCGATCACCACGTCGCCGTGGCTGATCGTCTCTTCGCGGCCGTCGGGAAAGGCGACAGTGGCCTTGCGGGCGATCTGCTCGCCCTCGAGCGCGAAGCCGCGCTCTTCGATAGGGGCACGCAGGTCCCTGTGCCAGGTGGGCTTCATATCGGTGAGGTCGATGCGGTCCTGCGGGCGCTTGGGGCCGGCCAGGCTGGGGGTGATGGTGGAAAGGTCGAGCTCGAGTGTCTCCTGAAAGCGCGGGTCGGGGGTGTCGTCGGTCCTGAACAGCCCCTGGGCCCGGCAGTAGCGCTCGACGAGCTCGACCTCGTCTTCGAGCCTGCCCGTCCGGCGCAGGTAGCGCAGCGCCTCGGCGTCGATGGGAAAGAACCCCATGGTGGCGCCATACTCGGGGGCCATGTTGGCGATGGTCGCCCGGTCGGGCAGGGTCATCGACGACAGGCCGGGGCCGTAGAACTCCACGAAGCGCCCTACCACCCCTTTTTTGCGGAGGGTCTGGGTGACGGTCAGGGCCAGGTCGGTGGCGGTGGCGCCTTCGGGCATGCGGCCGGTTACCTTGAAGCCCAGGACCTCGGGGGTGAGCATGTAGATGGGCTGGCCGAGCATCACCGCCTCGGCCTCGATGCCGCCCACGCCCCAGCCGACGATGCCCAGGCCGTTGATCATGGTGGTGTGCGAGTCGGTGCCGACCAGCGAGTCCGGGTAGACGACCTCGCCGCCCAGGGGGTCGGGAGCGTGCTGGACGCCGCGGGCGAGGTACTCCAAGTTGACCTGGTGGACGATACCCGAGGCGGGCGGAACGACGCTGAAGTTCTCGAAGGCCTTTTGGCCCCAGCGCAAGAACTCGTAGCGCTCGCGGTTGCGCTCGAACTCGATGGCCGAGTTCGTCGCCAGGGCCAGTGGCGAGTCGTACTCATCGACCTGGACGCTGTGGTCGATGACCAGATCGACGGGCACTTGCGGGTTGATGAGCTGCGGGTCGCCGCCCAGGCGCGCCATGGCGCTGCGCAGGGCGGCCAGGTCGACCACGCTCGGCACGCCGGTGAAGTCCTGGAGGATGACGCGGGCGGGCTTGAAGGGGAGCTCGACCTCGGCGGGTGCTTTGGCGTCATAGGCCGCCAGGCCGATCACGTCCTCACGGGTGACATCGTAGCCGTTTTCGTTTCTGAGCAAGGACTCGAGCAGCACCTTGATCGAGAAGGGCAGTGTGCTCACCTCGCCGAGGCCGTCTTCTTGGAGTTTGGCGAGGCGGTAATAGCTGGCCTGGCCGGAGCCGGTGTCGAGCGTGGTGCGGGCCGAAAACGAATCTTTGGGGGTCAGGTCGGGCATGATCGCTCCTTTAGTGTAGGGCCACTAGGCCCCCGCTAGTGCGGGTACTACAGTGTAGGGCCACTAGGCCCCCGTTTACGCGGGTACTACGACGAGATGGCGGGCCTCGAGGCGGCACGGCGCCGCGCTCTATGACATATGCACCCTACAGTCTAACGGTTGTAGGCGGTAGCATGCAGATTTGCGCCCACTTCGGGCCACATCCTCAGCTTGGGCGTATCCTGGATGATATGAAAGCGTCCAAATCACCTAGCCCCTCTCTCGAGGTCATGACCGTGGGGGACCCCGCCGCAGCCGCCGCGCTGACCGACCCTCACACGCTCCGGCAGTTGGAGCCCTTCTTGGCCCGCGCCGCGACCATAGCCGAGGCCGCCCGCGAGACCGGCGCCAAGCCCAACACGGTGCTCTTGCGGGTGAGGCGCTTTTTACGCCTGGGCCTGCTTACGGTCGTGGCCGAAGAACCCCGCGCGGGGCGCCGCGTCAAGCGCTACCGGACGGCGGCCGACGGCTTTTTCATCCCCTTCGACGCCACCTCCGCCGAGAGCCTGGAGGCGGCCCTGGCCGAGCGCGACGCCTACTGGGAGGCCCTCTTGCGCCAAGGCGTCGTCCGCGCCCGCAGCGAGGCCGCCGAGAGCTGGGGGACGCGGGTCTACCGCGACGCGCGCGGGCGCTTGCAGGTACAGACGGCGGTGACGCCCGAGCGCAACTTCACTACCCTGGACCCCGAAGGCCCTGCTGCCTTAAGCGCCTGGCGCGACCGCGTCTACTTGGACTATGACGACGCCAAGGCGCTTCAGCGCGAGCTTTTCGACCTGCTCCTGCGCTACCAAAGAAAACAGGGGTCGCAGCGCTACATCGTCCGCCTCGGCCTAGCGCCGCTGCGGGAGGACGCCTAGCAGAAGGACGGCTAGGGGCTCACCCACCTCAGCACCCGACTTGCTAAGCTAAAGACATGCGCCCCCTTACCCTTTTGCTCCTTCTCACCCTCGCCCTCTGCGCCTGCGCGCCCGCCGCCCTCGAGGCCGACACTCAGGCCGCCCAGGAGGTCGAGCAGGCCGCCACCTTGGCCTGGCACCGCATGGAGGCCCACTTTTTAGAGACCGGCGCCTACAGCACTGCGGCCTTGCGGGGCCTCACCATGCCGCGCGGCACCATGTGGAATCTGCAGGGTCTCGCCGACACCAGCTATGAGCTCAGGTTCGGCTCGTCCAAAGTTGCGGGCGTCGTCTGGACCGTGACGCCCGGAGGGGTCAGGCGCGGTCGCGCCTAATCCCTATCAACCTAATCCCTATCAAAAGAGCGCCCCATGAGGCGCTCTCTCTTTTCGGTAGTAGAAGTGCTAGCTGACGGTTTGCGCGACGTACTTTTCCAGCCTCGCCTCGTAAGCGCGCTTGGGTTGGGCGCCGATCATCGTCTCGATGGGCTCGCCGTCCTTGAAGAGGATGACGGTGGGAATGCTCATCACCCGGAACTTCATGGCGACGGTGGGGTTCTCGTCGGTATTGAGCTTGCCCACCTTGATCTTGCCCTGGTAGTCGCCGGCGAGTTCCTCGATGACCGGACCGACCATGCGGCAGGGCCCGCACCAGGGCGCCCAGAAGTCCACCAGGACCAGACCTTCGGTCGTCTCGGCTGCAAAGTTGGTATCGGTAAATTCAACGGTCGCTTGTGACATATTGTGTCCTCCAAGGGTCAATCTAGCCCAGGTCGCCCAGTGGCAATGTTGCTTGTTGTACAGGTGGGGTCGCAGTGCGTCACTCCGGCCAGAGGTAGAGCCCGCCGGCGGGGTCGCCGCGGAGCAGGCGGGGCGGCCTCAGGCCGAGGGCGCGGTAGCCCCCTTTGACGGCGGCACGCACCAGCGCCCTCGGGCTGGCCTCGTCGCCGTGCAACGCTCGAGCGGCGGCCACTTCGCCCGCGACCGAGAGGCTGGGGCTCGAGGCCCTCGAGTCGGTGCCCAGGGCCACCTCGGCGCCGTGCTTCATGTAGAGCCTCCAGGGAAAGCGGCCGCAGCCCAGCGCCGTGTTCGAGCGCGGGCAGTGGACCACCGCGCAGCCCGCGCGCTGCACCTCGCGGATATCGTCCTCGCTGACGTGAATCATGTGCACGAGCGTGGGCCGCGCCGCCAGGACGCCGAGCGAGATGAGATACCCCAGCGGGCTCAGGCCGGAGGGCCGCCAGTCCGGCACGGAGGGGCGCATCAAGTCCATCAGGGGGCCGCTGCCGCGAGCGTGAAAGTCCCCCTCGGCGGGGCTCTCGGCGACGTGGATCTGCATGGGCAGGTCTTCTTGCCGCGCCAGCCCCGCCAAGCGCTGCAAGAGCGGCGCGCTGACGGTGTGGGGCGCGTGCGGCGCGAGGCCGACGCGCATACCACCGGGGCGCTCCAAGCGGCGAAAGAAGCGCAGCTTCTCGACCGTCTCCGCGAAGATGCGCTCGGCGTCGCCGGGATTCGGGCCGAGGACCTCCCAGTAGGCGACGCCCGTGAGCTTTGCTCTCTGCAAAAGCCACACCATCACCTCCTCGCGCGCCACGACGTCACCGACGACGGTGACGCCCTCCGCCTCGAGCTCGGCCGCACCGGCTTTGGCCGCCTCGAGGCCACGGTGGCTGGCGCCATGCGCGATGACGTGGCGGATAAAGTCCCCGTAGGAACCGGCGAAGGCGGGGGTGCTCGACAGGTCGAGGTGGGTGTGGGCGTTGACCGGCGGCGGTGAGAGGGCGAAGCCGGCGCGCTCCTCGGCGGCGTCGGGGAAGTTGAGCCTGGCGCGCTCCAAGCCGTCTACCGCGACGATCTGGGCGTCCTCGCCCTCGCCCTGGACGACGACGGCGCCATTGGCCCTGGGGGTGCCCAGGCCGTTATAGACCACCTCGGCGCTGAGCAGGCGGTGCTTCAGCACGGGGCCGGACCGCGGAGCCTACAACCGAGCCTATGACCGCTGGCGAAAAGGCGCATACCGGTCAACGCTATCATGCCTTGCTCCCATGCCTTGCTCCCATGCCTTGCTCCCCCTGACGTTTGTTAGCATGGCCTCATGCCCGCCGCCTCGAGTTTGCCCGCCCTTTGGGAGTGCGCGTGGACGCGCTGACGCTGCTGCTCTTCGGCCTTGGTCTGGTCCTGCTGGTCGGCGGCGCGGAACTGCTCGTGCGCGGCGCGTCGGGGCTGGCCGCGACCATCGGCATCTCGCCGCTGGTCATCGGGCTGACGGTGGTGGCCTTTGGCACCAGTGCGCCCGAGACGGCCGTCAGCGTGCAGTCGGCACTCTTGGGGCAGGCCGACCTGGCGGTGGGCAACGTGGTCGGCAGCAACATCTTCAACGTGCTCTTCATCTTGGGCCTCTCAGCCCTGGTGACGCCCCTGGTCGTCTCCAGACAGCTCGTGCGCGCCGACGTACCCGTCATGATCGGGGTGTCGCTCTTGCTGCTGGTCCTCGCCTGGAACGGCAGCCTGAGCCGGCTCGAGGGGCTCGTACTCTTCTCGGGCGCCCTTCTCTACACCCTTTTGGCCGTTCGCCAGGGGCGCAAGAGCGGCAACGAGGCGGCTCAGGCCGCCGGGTCCGAAACCAGGACTCCCTGGGCGCTGCCGCGCCAGCTCGCCGCGGTGGTCGGCGGCCTCTTCCTGCTCGTCTTGGGCTCGCGCTGGCTGGTGAGCGGCGCGGTAGCGATCGCGAGCGCCCTGGGCGTGAGCGAGCTCATCATCGGCCTGACGGTGGTGGCGGCGGGCACCTCGCTGCCGGAGGTCGCCACCTCGGTCATCGCCAGCCTCCGCGGCGAGCGCGACATCGCGGTGGGCAACGTGGTCGGCAGCAACATCTTCAACGTTCTCCTGGTCCTGGGGCTGGCCAGCCTGGTGGCGCCGAGCGGCATACCCGTGCCGGCGGCGGTGCTCGCCTTCGACCTACCGATCATGATCGCCACCGCGCTCGCCTGCCTGCCCATCTTCTTCACGGGCTACCGCATCGACCGCTGGGAGGGCGGGCTCTTCTTGGCCTACTATCTGGCCTACATAAGCTATCTCATCATGACCGTCACCGGCCACGCCGCCCTGCCGCTCTTCAGCGCGGCCATGCTCTTTTTCGTCCTGCCGCTCACCTTCCTGACGCTGGCGGTGGTGAGCTGGCGGGCGCTGGGGGCGCGCGACCACTCGAGCCGCTGAGGTTTCAGGGCAGGCTCAGAGCCCTTCGTAAAGCTCATCCAGGCTCAGCTCGAGGCCGGGGCAGGACAGCTTGAGGGTACCGCCTCTTTTAAGGGTGGGAGTGTCAACCCAGAATGTCGTCTACACCGAACGTGGTGTCAGGCAGTTCGTGAACGCCAAGGGTTTCCCCCCTGGCAAAAGCGCGCATCTCCTGATAACCGTCCCTGCCAGGCCGGCGGTAGACCCAGACCTTCTCCCCCGCCAGATCGACCACCCAGACCTCGGCAACGCCCTCTCTGGCATAGATGGGGACTTTGCTTCTCTGGTCATGGGCGAGCGTGGTGTCGGACACTTCAACGACCAAAAAGACGTCTCGCGAGGTAGGGTTCGCTGCCTCGTAGGCATCTCGCCTTGGCTTCAGGAGCACGACATCTGGATACAGTTCGCTCTCGTCCGAAAGTTCAATGGGATTCTGGGCATCGAGCAGGGCTCGTCCGGCCAGTTGCCCCGGCAACTCACGCAGGAACCTTTTGACGCAAGCGGCGTGTCTGCTGCCGACAGGTGTCATGGTGATGATCTCTCCCTCGACGAGTTCCACCCGGTCGTCCTCGGTAAAGATGCCCACCTCGGCCATGCGGTGAAACTCGTCCACCGTGAAACGGCGGCTCTGGGTCTGCTGCCTTTGTGCTGTCAGGCTCACGGCTCACTCCCTTGGGAACAGTCCATTGGGAACAGGCTAACCAGTGGCGGGCAAGGCCCCGAAGTCGATTTCCGGCTTGGCCGCCAGGGTGGCCTCGACGTCCGGCCTGTGGATGACCTTGTAGAGGCTGTCGCGCTGCACAGGGACGAAGCCGGCGTCCACGATGTTGCGGACGATCTCGCGCTCGCTGACACTCTGGTGGCTGGCACCGGCCTGGGAGACGACGTTCTCCTCGAGCATGGTGGAGCCGAAGTCGTTGGCGCCGAAAAAGAGCGCGGTCTGCGCGACCTTGTAGCCCATCGTCGGCCAGGAAGCCTGGTAGTTGGGGACGTTGTCCACCACCAGGCGGCTGACGGCCAGGTTCTGCAGGTACTCGTGCGCGCCCGCACCGGGCGCCTTGCCGCCTATGCGCACCCCTTTGGTCTGAAGCGTCCAGGAGATGAAGGCCGAGAAGCCGTTGCCGTATGCCGCCAGCGACTCATCTTGCCGCTCGCGCACCCGCAGCATGCTCGCCACGCGCTGCTCCAAGGTCTCACCAAAGCCGATCACCATGGTGGCGGTGGTGTAGAGGCCCAGCGACTGCGCCTCGCCCATGACGCGCAGCCACTCGTCCGCGCCTATGCGCGCGGGCGAGACGTGTTTCGCGTGGCGCACCGCGTCCACCAGCAGCTCGCCACCGCCGCCGGGCAGGCCGTCCAGGCCGGCGCCCTGGAGTTCCTGGAGGACCTCGAGCGTGGTCATGCCGGTGAGCCTGCTCATGCCCCTGATCTCCTCGGGGCTGAAGGCCTCGACGCGGATGCTCGGGTGGTTGGCCTTGACGTGCTTCAAGAGCTCGAGGTACCAGGAGAACTCGAGGTAGGGGTTGACGCCGCCCTGCATGAGGATGCGGCTGCCGCGGACGGCCTCGAGCTCCCTGATCTTGGCGCTTATCGCTTCGAAAGAGAGGGTGTAGGCGCCCGCCTGGCGGCGCGTCCGGTAGAAGCCGCAAAAGGCGCAGCCCACGTTGCAGACGTTCGAGTAGTTGATGTTGCGGTCGATGAGGTAGCTGACCACTTCGGGGTCGGTGCCGACGAGGCGCGCGGCGTGCGCGGCGGCCGCGAGGTCGAAGAGCGGCAGCCTGTAGAGCGCCAGGGCCTCGTCGGCGACGAGGCGCCGTCCCGAGGTGGCGGTGGCGACGGGATTCATAGTAAGGCAAGTCTAACACCGTCTCCAGGCAGGTCGCCTGCTCGCAGCGACACTGTCCAACACCGTCCATTACCAATACCGGCACTGTCATTGTTCAACACCGGCACTGTCCAACAAGCACGACAGGGTGAAGGTGACAGGGTGAAGGTGACAGGGCGCGTTGTACCTGTTTACCCAAAGGTTGTACACTTGGGGCGTGTCAGCGTCTCATAGCGAGCAGCCTGGGGGTCCCCACGGCAGCCCCTGGCGGGGCATCTTCGAGAAGGTCCGCGGCGCCGCGGCCGGCCGCCGCGACGAGCACGGGGTGGCCGGCTCGATCAACTGGCTGCGCAAGCAGATGGCCTTGAACGGCGCCAACCCCAACGTGGTGCGCAACATCATCTACCGCGACAAGGGCCGGGTTGGCGACAAGCGGGTGCTCTTCGATATCCTGAACGGGCTCTGGGAGGGCGCCGGCAATCCCGCCCTGCAGGTGCCCGAGCTCGAGGTCCTGCTCTCGGCCGGGGCCGCCGCCGAGCAGGAGATCGCTCAGCTCCTCGGCCGCGACAAGCGGCGCGCCTACCGCGCCTTCGTGTCGGGCGTGCGCGCCAAAGAGCAGCCCAAGTTGCTCGTCACCGGCCGGCCCGGTTCGGGCAAGACGGTCCTCATCGACTTCGTCCAGCAGGCGCTCGAGCTGCCCCCCAAGGCCGAAGAGCGGATCATTCGCCTCGAGTTCAGCAACCCCGATCTGGGCGCCTCGCTCGCCCGCCTCGCCGACGCGCTGGGCATCGCCGAGGCGCTCTACGAGGCCAAACTCGTCAAGATCGGCCTGTCCAGTGCCTTCGCCGTCCAGGCCGACGCCCAAGCCGACGTGGCCCGGCTGCTCATCGAGGGCATGCGGCGCCTTAGTGAGCAAGGAGGCAGTGGGCAAGGAGGCAGTGGGCAAGAGGGCGGGATGACGCTCCTCTTGCACATCTCGCGGTCCTTGGCAGGGCAGGACAGCCTGGGCGCCGCACAGCTCAGACTCAACACCGAGGAGGTCCCCCGGGTGACCGCCGCCGAGTGGCTGTGGTTGTCGCTCCTGGAGCCCATGAGCAAGCTGCCGCGGGTCAGCCTGCTCGTCACCATGGCCGACGCGCCGCTGCGGGTCGTCCACAACCTTGGCGCCTTTGAAGGGCCGCTCAAGCTCTCGCCGCCCACCCAGAGCGAGGCCAAGCGCTTCGTGCGCAGCAAGCTGCCGCACTTGAGCGTCAAGCTGCAAGACGACATCGCCAAGCAGGCCGGCCGTTCCTTCGAGGACCTGCGCATCCTCACGCTCTTGGCCGAGGTCAGAGAGCCCAAGCCCAAGAGCACGCTGGAGGGGTCCGAAGAGAGCCTGGAGGAGCGGCTCGAGGGGCTCTCCAGCCTCGTCGACACCGCCGAGGACACGGGTCTGCGCGACTTTTTGAGCGCGCTCGCGGTGCTCTCGCTGCCCGACTCGCCCCACGTCTCTTCGGGCGCCCTGGAGGCGCTCGGCCAGGCGAGTTGGCAGGAGCCCAGTTCGCTGGCGCGGGCCTTTTTGGACGCGGCACCGACCATGACGGGCGAGACGCAGTGGCGCCCCTTCTCGCGGCAGCTCGGCCGCGCCCTGCGCGGGCGGCTTGCGGCCAAGGACCCGGGGCGCTACCGGCAGCTTCACCTCAAGGCCAGCCTCTTCTACGAGCCCGAGGCCCTGGCGCAGCCGGGCGGCGAGGCGGCGACGCGCTACCTCCAACACCTCTTCGAAGCGCGCGACTGGCAGGGGCTGCAGCGTTGGATGGAGCAGCACAGCGCCCGCCAGTCGCTCATCCGCCAGATCTGGCAGGCCGCCAGGCGTGAGATCCGGGGAGCCGAGTTGGAGACCGTCGCCCGCCAGGTGGCGCGCTACTACGTGCGGCTGGCGAGCTACGACCACCCCGAAGCGCAGGCCGCCTTCGAGCTCCTGGCCCTTTCGCCAGATGCCGAGGTTCGCGCCTGGACGCAGCTCAAGCGCGCCGAGGGGGCCATCTACAAGGGCCGCTACGAGCGGGCCGAGGCCCTGCTCGAAGCTTGGCCCGAAGTCGGCGACCCCACCCTGAGGGCCGACTTCGAGCTGGCCCGGGCCAACGTCGCGCGCTGGCGCGGCGAGCTCGTCCGGGCGGCGCGTTATATTTCCGAGGGCGCCCAGCCGCTGCTCGGACCTAGCGGCGCCCACGAGGACGGCGCGCGCGCGCTGGTGAGGGCCAAGGTCGCGGTCTGGAGCGGCCTCATCGCCAAAGACCAGGGCAGACTCGAGGAGGCCCTGGCGCACTTCGGCCAGGTCGAGAGCGACGACGGCCTGGTGCGGGCGCGCCAGGCTTTCCAGAAGGGCGACGTGCAGGCCAGGCTGGGCCGCTTCGACGCGGCGGTGCAGGAGCTGTCGCTGGCCGTCCATCTCGCCGAGGACTGCGAGGCGCCGGTGCAGGAGCGGGCCCGCTACTTGGCGCGGCGCGCCCGCGTCCTGCGCAAGCAGGGCGAGTTGGGGGAGGCCGCAGCCGACTTCGGCGGCAGCCTCGAGCTCCTCGGCCGCCGCGGGGAGAGGGGCGGGCTGAGCGAACTCGAGCTCGCCTTTGAGCGCGCCAAGGTCCACGACGAACGGGCGCTCAACCTCCTGGCGCTCGGCCACTACGACGAGGCCGTCTTGCAGCTCCAGGACAATCTGCTGACC
>JALZLY010000213.1 GCA_030858465.1 Deinococcota bacterium | reverse complement strand
AGACCGGCCTCCTCCACGTCTTCATCCGGCACAGCTCGGCGAGCCTCACCCTGAACGAGAACGCCGACAGAAGCGTGCGCCGCGATTTCGAGAGCTTCATGAACGAGCTTGCCCCCGAGGACGCGCCCTTCGTAACCCACACTTCGGAAGGCCCCGACGACATGCCCGCGCACATCAAAGCCTCACTCATGGGGGCCTCGGTCAGCATTCCCATCGGAGCCGGCAGGCTCCTGCTGGGCACCTGGCAGGGGCTCTACCTCTGCGAGCACCGCGACCGCGGCGGGCGGCGGACGCTGATCCTGACGCTTCAGGGGGAGAGCGCTCGAGGCTGAAACATCACGGTAGTCGGTGAATCATCCTCCTGCCCCTTAGCAGGGGGTGCTAAAAGCCCCGTGGCTAAAGGGTCTGTTGGCATAGAATCATTGGCACAGGATCAGGCGTGCGCCTTGAACCAGTCCACGATGGCCTCGAGCCGCTGGATGCGCCGGTCGGGCCGTCCCGAGCGCGACAGCTCGTGGTTCTCCTCCGGGAAGCGGATGAGCCTGGTTGCTGCCTTGCCTATGCGCTTCAAGGCGACGAAGAGCTGCTCGGCCTGTTCGACGGGGCAGCGGTGATCCTCGTCGGCGTGGATGATCAGGAGCGGCGTGCGTATCCGCGCGACGTACTTCAAGGGACTCTGCGCCCACAGCCTGTCGCTGTCGTCCCAGGCGTTGCCGCCGACTTCTTGTTCGGTGAAGCGGTAGCCGATGTCCGAGGAGCCGTAGAAGCTGAGCCAGTTCGAGATGCAGCGTTGAGTGACGGCCGAGCGGAACATGTCGCTGTGGCTCACCAGCCAGTTGGTCATGAAGCCGCCGTAGCTTCCGCCGGTCAGGTGAATGGGCGCGCCGGGGTCGGCGTGACGCTTTCTGGCCTGCTTTGCCACCGCCAAGAGGTCCTCGGCGTCGATACTGCCGTAGCGGCCCTGCATGGTGGTGGTGTAGTCCAGGCCGTAGCTCGAGCTCCCGCGCGGGTTGCCGTAGACGACGGTATAGCCCTGCGAGGCCAAGAGTTGGAACTCGAGCATGAAGCCGTAGCCGTAGTCGGTATGGGGGCCGCCGTGGACCTGAAGGACGAGCGCGCCGTCCTTGCGCGGCTTGTCGGGAAGAAGCGTCCAGTAGGGGACGCGGGTGCCGTCCTTGGAGCGGGCCCCGGCCTCCTTGGAGACCTGGGCAATGCGGTAGGTGGCGAGAAAGTCATCGTTGAGACGGCTGAGCCGCCTTTCCCGGCCGCGCGCCCGCAAGAAGAGCTCGCCCGGCGTCTCCGGCGTCTCGGCGGTAAAGCTGAACACCCCCCCCGCATAGGAGAAGCTGGTGACGGCGCGGTCGCCCTTCTGTAGGGGCTTGATGGTGCCGGTAGCGAGCTCGAGCTTATGGAGGCCGCTGCGCCCGCGCGCGTTGGCGTTGAAGAGAAGGCGGTCGTCGTCTTGCCAGGCGGCGCGGTTGGGGTAGAGGCCGTAGCGGCTGTCGCCCGCGATGGCCGCTACGGCCTCGAGCTCGTCCGTGTGCAGCGTGACCTCGCCGCCGTCGGCCCGGACGGTCCACAGCCCGGTCGGCGTGGCGAAGTTGTTATCGTCGGCGTTAGCGAAAAAGGCGATACGCTCGCCGCTTGGGCTCGGCTGCGGCGCAGAGACGCGCGTCGGCCCCTCCTTCATCACCTCCTCGGCTTCGCCGCCCGGCGTGAGGCGCCAGAGGCGGCTGCGCCAGTCGTCGGCCTCCGCTGTGTCGCGGGCGGCGGTGAAGTAGAGCGTCGTGCCGTCCGGCGCCCAGGCCGGCTCGCCGACATCGGTCTTGAACTGGGTGAGCCGCTTGCACTTGCCCGCTGCGAGCTCGAGCAGATAGAGCTGCGCGGGCTCCTTGGGACGAAAGCCTACGCCGTTGGCCTTGTAGTGGAGCCGGTCGATGACCCGCGCCAGGCCCCGCTTCGCGTCCTCGTCCTCCCAGTCGCCCCTGGACACCAAGGCGATGGCGAGACCGTCCGGGCGCCAGGCGAAGCTCCTGACGCCGTCCTTGAGCTCGGTCCGCCGCTCCGCCTCGCCGCCCGCGGCGGGCATGACGAAGAGCTGCGGCTTGTCGAGTCGCGCCCCTTTTGGGTCGCCGCGCTTGGAGAGCAAGGCGACCTGCGCACCGTCCGGGCTCCAGCGCGGCGAAGAGCTGTCGGCCTCGGCCTGGGTGAAGGGGCGCGACGTGCCGTCCTGGTCGAAGAGGTGGATGCGAGAGCGGTACTTTGGCGGCTCGTCGTCCTTGCCCGGCAGGATGCGGGTGAGGACGGCCAGGCTCTTCTTGCCGTCCGGGCTCAGCTGCGGGTCGGCGACGAAGGTGAGTTCCAGCAGGCTCTCCGGCTTGATCTTCTTGGCCATGCTCGAGGATAACAAGTTTGGGGCCCGCCGCGCACGGCGGCCCAGAGCGGGCAGGGCCTTGCCAGGGGTTTAACGGGGACGAGGGGCGGCACGATCCAAAACGTTCGCCACCGCAAAAGCGACCTGCTTCTCTGACGCACGTGCGCGCGGGAATGTTAGACTGGGTCCGTTGCGCGAATGTGGGTTCGAAGAGGAGTTGGGGTGTCATCGAAGGATAAATCTGCCGGAGCGACCTTTCAGGCCTTGACCAGATACCGTCGGGGCAGCCTGCCCAGCGTTACCGGCAAGGCCATTCCCACCTACAAGGTCTACGCCAACCCGCTCGAGGTCGCGCACCTGTCGGTGCCCCAGCTCGCGGGCGGCGAAGGCCTCTGGAAGACGCTCGCCACCACCCGCGAGAGCATCCCCGAGGGCGGGCGTATCAGGCAGGCCGACATTTCGCAGATCATGTGGGCGACGGCCGGCTTTACCTACGGCGGCCAGCGCACCCGGGCCACGCCCATCACCATGGCCGGTCTCGAGGCCTACGTGATCGCTCGCGAGCTCGAGGACATCTTTGCCGGCCTCTACCACTACGACCCGCGTGAGCACGCCCTCGAGTACTTAGACCGGCGCGAGCCCGGCTTCGCCCTTCAAGACGTGCTCTTAGACGACGTCGAGGTCGAGGCCTGCGCCGCGGTGATCGCGCTGACCGGTGTGCCCGCCCGCGTCGAGGACAAGGCCAAGAGCCGCGGCTACCGCTACCTCTACTTGGAGGCCGGCGCCGCCGCGCAGTGCGCCATGCTGGCGGCGGTGGCCCTGGGCCTGGTCGCCACCGTCCACGGCGAGTTCTACGACGACGACTTCGCCCGCCTCTTGCAGATCGACGGCAGTACGGAGACACCGCTCTGCCTGGTGACCTTGGGAACGTGAGAGGGACTGGGGGGCTGGTGGGGGCTGGTGAACTTTCGAAGCTATGGCTACTACCGCGCCCGGCCTCTTCTTCAAAGGCCGTCCGAGCTGAGGCCTTTGAGGCGTGCGCCAAAGTACGAGTTGGCCTTTGAAAATCAAAACAAACCCTGTCTAGCACAGCAATTCTCTGGTTGACAAAGCCCCGAGGATGGTCTAGGATAGCGCTCGGGATGAAGACGCTGGAGCCAACATTCAAACCGTAAGCGGCCGGCTCCGCAAGAGCCGCGGCCAATGCTCTACCGGTTCGTCCGACACCCAAACGACGGAAACATCAACGACGAAAACCATGGAAACAGAGGCAGAAGCAGAGCTATGCACCCACTTGGCCCCTTATCGACTCGACCCTGCGCAACGGCGTGCTGAGCCTTCCTGACGTTGCTTCGGAGGTGGTGGCTTAGCGTGGACGGAGCTGTTCCCTACACCACGGTAGACGCTTTTCTGGATCACTGGGACGGGGTGCGCTGGGTCACGCTCGAGCTCTTGCGCGTCTTCGACGATGCCGACCTCTCCTATCGGCTCGTGCCTCAGTGGCGCACGGTAGGCGAACTCTTCCACCACATCGGCGGCCATCAGTTCTACGGCTGCCGGGGGATTCTTCTGGGGCGCTGGGACTCCTTACTCGGCGAAGCGGATGAAGATTGGGGGGCGCACAAGTCTGCTCATGTTCACTCGGTCGAGAGGTTGCACGCTTGGCTCACGGAAGTCCAGGGGCTCGTTCGCGAATGGGCCGGACAAGCCAGTGAAAACGCCCTGAGCGATTTCCGCCCCGATAATCCCTGGTTCGAGGGCATGCGCGGCTGGCTCCAGCTCAACCACGCCTATCAGGACGAGTTGCACCACCGCGGTCAGCTCTATGCGATTGCTCGAGTGCTGAACAAGATTCCACCCGCCGTCAATGCCGAGGAGTATCCGGAATTTTGGAACCGGAAGAAGTGGAGCTAACAAGAAGTGGAGCTAACAATGTGTCCAGAATGTAGTGCGGAAATCGAACAGAACAGCCTCGAGCTCGGTGAGATAATCGTCTGCGACGAGTGCGGCTCGGAGCTCGAGGTCGTCGCCGTTGACCCCCTGCGCGTGGACTTGGCGCCCGAAGAGGACGAGGACTGGGGCGAGTGATGCCGGTTTTGGAGGGACAGAGCCTGGAGAGAACCACCGCTCCGCGGATCGCCGTCGTCTACGACCGCTTGCGCCCCGAGGAGAGGATGCTCTTTGAAGCCTTCGAGCGCGAAGGGATTGCTTTTGAGACCGTCTACGCGCCGCTGCTCGAGTGCGATTTCGGCGAGGCCGGTTCTTTCTCGCGTTTTGACGTGGTGCTGGGGCGCTGCGTCTCGCAGACGAGAGGCTTGGCGCTCAGCCGGATGTTCACCGCCTACGGTGTCCACACCATCAACCCTCCCGCCGTCATCGAGACCTGCGGTGACAAGCTGGCGACGAACGCGGCGCTGGCTCGAGCGGGCCTGCCGACGCCGCGCACCGCCGTCGCCTTCGAGCCCGAGGCGGCGCTGAGTATATGCGAGCGCATGGGCTATCCGGTGGTCTTCAAGCCCGTCGTCGGCTCCTGGGGGCGGATGGTCGCGAAGGTCAACGACCGCGACGCGGCCGAAGCCCTGCTCGAGCACAAGGAGGTGCTGGGCGGGCCGCAGCACAAGGTCTATTACATTCAGGAGTTCGTGGTAAAGCCGGGCCGGGATATCCGCGCCTTCGTCGTCGGCGACGAGGTCATCGCCGCCATCTACCGGACGGCTGAGCACTGGGTGACGAACACCGCCCGCGGCGCGGTGGCCTCGAACTGCCCTTTGACCGACGAACTCGTGGACCTCGCGCAGCGCGCGGCTCGAGCGGTCGGCGGCGGCGTTCTGGCGGTCGATGTGCTCGAGAGCGAGCGCGGGCTCCTGGTCGTTGAAGTCAACCACACCATGGAGTTTCGCAATTCGGTGTCGGTGACGGGCATAGACATCCCCGCGCAGGTCGTGCGCTACGCCGCCTCGCAGCTCGTCTTTGTGGGTCTTTAGCCCAGTGGGCGCCGCCAAGTGTAGGGCCACTAGGCCCCCGCTAGTGCGGGTACTACCGTGTAGGGCCACTAGGCCCCCGCTAGTGCGGGTACTACCGTGTAGGGCCACTAGGCCCCCGCTAGTGCGGGTACTACTCTGAGACCGGGAAAGCGGGCGAAGCCTCTGTCGGCGGTAATTCACGTGCTGCCCGACTCAATGGCGAGCGCGGCGAGATAAGCGTCGGGCACGGTATTGCCCTTGGCGCCAACCACCCTGCAAAGGTGACTGAAAATCTGCCAGTGACGGTTTCCCGGTGAGATGATGACGCAGTTGGCTTGTGCTCTAATGTCGTCGATGTACTCGAGCGCGTCCTCCACCGAAGATGGCGGCGCGAAGATTTTGGGATGGGTGGTGATTCGCATAAAGCCGCTGCACGCGATATTGGCTAGTCCGAAGGCGGCATCTTGGTTGACGAGAACTTTCAGCCAGTTGAGGTAATCGTGATGCTGTGGTGCGTCCGGTCTGTAGGCGTAGACCAGAGGATTGACGTCGATAAGGACCATTACCTACCCTTACCTACCTTCCATCAAGTCAAGCAACGCCGAGTTGTCGTCGAGGTCAACCCCTGGTTTCAGTCCTCTTCCCTTGCCCTTGAACACTTTGGGTTCGAAAGGGGCGCGGGCTTTGAAGGTCTCTCGTCTGGCGAGCTTTTCGCGTAGAGCTTCTTCGATGATGCTGGTCAGCGTCCCTCCACGTTCTGTCGCGAAGTGCTTGACCTCTTTTAACAGCGTTTCGTCCAAGCGAATCGTGGTTCTTATACAGCAAAGCATAAAGGGAGCGCATCAATATGTCAGTGTTTGAACCGTTGGGAGTGCCTGAATGCCGGAAAAGCTGACCGTCGCCATCGTCGGCGCCTCGGGCTATGCGGGCGGCGAATTCCTGCGGCTGGCGCTCGGCCACCCCCGGCTCGAGGTCAGCCAGGTCACGAGCGAGCGCCACGCCGGTCAGCCCGTCCACCTCGTTCACCCCAACTTGCGCAAGGCCACGCCCCTTCGTTTCACTTCCATCGAGGAGCTTAAAGAGGCCGACCTGCTCGTGCTGGCCCTGCCGCACGGCGAGTTCGTTCACCGCTTCGATACGCTCGCCGCGCTGGCGTCGCGCCTCATCGACCTCTCCGCCGACTTTCGCCTGAAGGATGCGGCAGTTTATGAAAGGTATTACGGCGAGCCCCATCCGAGACCGGACGTGCTCGGCACGTTCGTTTATGGCAACCCCGAACTCCACCGCGAGGAGCTAAGGGGCGCTACCCACATCTCGGGCGCGGGCTGCATCGCCACCGCCACGATTTTGGGGCTCTACCCGCTCCTTAAACACGCCGTGCCCGCTAAGGGCGACATCATCGTCGAGGCCAAAATCGGCTCATCGGCGGCGGGTCACAGCCCCTCGCTGGCGGGCCACCATCCCGAGCGCATGGGCGTGGTTCGCACCTACGCGCCGACCGGCCACCGCCACGCCGCCGAGATTGCGCAGGAGCTTCCGGGCCGTTTTCCTATCCACCTCACCGCCACGGCGGTCGAGCGCGTGCGGGGTATCCTGGTAACGGCCCACGTCTTTTTGCCAGGCGGCACCAGCGACCGCGACGTGATGGGTGCCTTTCGTGAAACCTACGCTGACGAGCCCTTCATCCGCCTGGTGACGGCGCGCAAGGGCGTCCACCGCGTCCCCGACCCCAAGATTTTGGACGGCAGCAACTACTGCGACATCGGCTTCGAGATGGACAACGATACCGGACGGGTGGTGGTGATGAGCGCTTTGGATAATCTAGTAAAAGGCACGGCGGGCCACGCGCTGCAAGCCTTGAACCTCAGTATGGGCTGGGAGGAGACGCTGGGTCTGGGGTTTATGGGCTTACACCCGTAATCGAACCGGGTCGGTATCAGCGCGTCTAAGTAATAATTCCATGCTAAAGTAATACTATGGCGACTACGCTCACGCAAAAAGGTCAGGTAACGGTTCCGAAGAGGATTCGTGATGGGCTGAAGCTCAGGGCCGGGGACCGCATCGAGTTCGTGCTCCACGAGGACGGCAAGGTGGAGATGATTCCGCTCCAATCCGCCATTACGTCGCTTAGGGGCATCGTTAAAGTCGAACGCACAGCGAGCGTCGAAGAGATGAACGAGGCGATTGCAGAGGCGGCGAGCGGCGACATTGATTGGGATTGACACCAATGTCCTCGTTCGCTACGTCGTACAGGATGACACTGAGCAGGCGTTGACCGCAACGACTTTCTTGGAAGGTCACTGCACGACCGAAACGCCGGGCTACGTGAGTCACGTGGTGCTATGTGAGCTTGTGTGGACGCTCCGCAAAGTTTACCGTCTCGGTAAAGAAGCCGTCATCTTGGTGTTGGCTCGAGTGCTGTCGAATGCAGCCCTGGAAGTCGAGTCACCCGAATTGGCTCGAGCTGCCCTTTTCGACTTCGAGGGGGGCGGGGGTGATTATGCGGACTATCTCATCGCTCGTCGCCACCAGGCGGCGGGATGCAGCCATACCGTCACCTTCGACCGCAAGGCGGCGACGCACCCGCTCTTCAAGTTGCTAGAGTAGAGCATGACCGACCTCCCCAAGCTCCTTTACGGCGAGGGCGCCTTCGTCCGGGTGCCGCACATCTTCGAAGGGCTCAGCCTCGAGCAGGTGAGCGCGCGCCCCACCGGAGCGCCGCACAGCATCTATGAGGAACTCTGGCACACGCGCTTCTGGCAGGACTTCCTGCTCGAGCGGGCGCGGGGAGGCCAGCCCAAAGCGCCCGAACACGCCGAGGGAAGCTGGCCCCAGAGTGGTCCCGAGCGCGAGGCGGACTGGCAGGCGCTCGTCGGCGCCTTCATGAAGGGTCTGGACACTGCGCGCGAGTTGGCCCGCGACCCCGGCAGGCTCGAGGCGAAAGCGGACGAGTCGCGGACTCTGCGGGGCGTGCTCGAGAACCTGGCCGTCCACAACGCCTATCACTGTGGCCGCGTCGTCCTCCTGCGCCAGCTCATGGGCCTGTGGCCGCCGCCCTCGGGCGGGGACAGCTGGTGATGAGAAAGCCGAAGGCGCTCGAGCTGAGCAAGCCCGACGCCAGGCGCCTCCTCACCCACCACCACTTCCGGCTGGGAACGGCCCATGAGGTGCTGGAACGGCTCGGCAGCGTGCAGTTCGACCCCTTGAGCCCGGTCGGGCGCAACCACGACTTGGTGCTGCAGGCGCGCGTCCCCGGCTACCGCGTCGGCGACTGGCAGACGCTGGCCTATGGGGAGCGTTTTCTTTACGACGCCTGGGACAAGCAGGCGAGCTTGGTGCTGATGCGCGACTGGCCTCTTCGCCGCATCTACCACCGCTGGCACCGGCTCTGGTGGGAGGAGCGCATCTTCCAAAGCTACCCCGAGGCGGTCGTGGCGGTGCTGGACGAGCTGCGCCTGCGCGGTCCCTTGACGAGCAGTGCCTTTGACTATCAGGTCCACAAGGCCGAGTGGCAGGGGTCCTGGTACGGCCCCAAGCTGACCAAGCACGTCCTGCGCGCCCTGTGGCACACCGGCGAGGTGCTGACTGCCGGACGCAAGCATGGGCATCACGTCTACGATTTGGCGGAGCGCATCGTCCCCGCCGAGCTGCGCCGCGCACCCTCCCCCTCCGACGAGGAGAGCGTCGCCTGGCTTCTCAAGCTACGTCACCGCGCGGTCGGTCTGCTGCGGCCGAACGCCTCCTTCGAGGTCTGGAGCATGGGCCTCCCGGCAGCGGCGCGGCGTGAGGCGATGGCCCGGCTAGTAGCGGCGGGGGAGCTCGTTCCCGTCGAGGTCGAAGGGGTGCGCTTTCACGCGCTCCCCGAGATGCTTGCCGAGCTGGACGCCGCTGAGCCGGCCAAGCGCATGGTCTTTGTCGCGCCCTTAGACCAGCTCATGTGGGACCGCAAGGCGGTCCGGCACCTTTTCGGCTTCGACTACGTGTGGGAGGTCTACGTCCCCGAGCCCAAACGCCGCTGGGGCTACTACGTGCTGCCCGTCCTTTACGGCGACAGGTTCGTGGCGAGGGTTGACTCGAGGCTGGTGGGAAAGAGCTGGACGGTCCACGGCTGGTGGTGGGAGGAGGGCGTCAGCGTGGACGCGGGCCTTTTGGCGGCGCTCGAGGCGGCCGCTCGCCGCTTTCTCGGCTATCTCGGCGCCGAGGGCGTCGTGGTCGCTGAAGAGCTCGAGCCCAGGGTGCGCCGGGCGCTCGAGCGGGCGGTAAAATCGCTGCGCTAGCTGTGCTAGCATATATGTCATGAAGCGGACGACGGTGTATCTCGAGGAAAGTATGGACTTGGATTTAGGCTGTCTTGCAAAGCAACAAGAGCGCTCGAAAGCCGAGTTGATTCGCGAGGCGCTCGAACAGTATCTTAAAAAACATGAAGGTGCCCGTACGCTGGCACGTTCGATCGGGATGGGGCGGAGCGGCATGCCGGATCTTGCCGAGCGCGCCGAGGAACTTTATGGCAAACTCCTCGAGGAAGAATTTGAGGAAATCATGGCAGATTGGCAGGCACGCCAAAACGAGCCGCAGCCTTGAGCTTTATTGCCGACACGAGCGGTTTGCTCATGCTGCTCGATGCTGATCACGCAAGACACGAGGACGCGCGTGCACTTGCGCAGCAGGAGAGCATTATCGTTCCAAGTTCGGTTCTGCCCGAAGTTGACTTTATGGCGACCAAAGGACTTGGCGCCAAGACCGCTCACGCCTTTCTCGAGGATGTTATTGCCGGCGCTTACGACTTTGTGCAGGTCGAGATGACCGACATGGTGCGAGCAAGCGCGATCATGAACCAGTACGGCGACGCCCGTATAGGTTTTGTGGACGCCACCCTGCTTGCGCTCGCCGAGCGCTTTAAAATAAGGCGCGTCCTCACGCTCGACCGCCGTCACTTCGCCATGTTCCGCCCCAAGGGCCTCGACTACCTCGAGCTGCTGCCGTGATCGTCGTCAAGGTCGGCGGCTCGGCGGGCATAGACTACGCGGCCCTTTGCGAGGACGTCGCGGCGCTCTGGCAGGAAGGCAAAAGGCTCATCCTCGTCCACGGCGGCAGCGCGGAAACGAACCGCGTCGCCGAGAGGCTCGGGCACCCGCCCCGCTTCGTCACCTCCCCGAGCGGCTTCACCAGCCGCTTCACCGACCGCGAGACGCTAGACATCTTCGAGATGGTCTACTGCGGCAAGGTGAACAAGGGCCTGGTCGAGTGCCTGCAGCGGCTCGGCGTGAACGCCGTGGGCCTGTCGGGCATCGACGGCCGAATCTTCGAGGGCAGGCACAAGGACTCGGTGCGCAGCGTCGAGGGCGGCAAGGTCAAGATTCTGCGCGGCGACCACACCGGCACGGTGGAAAGGGTGAACGTAGGGCTGCTCGAGCTGCTGCTCGTGAACGGCTACCTGCCCGTCCTCACCCCGCCGGGCATCTCCTTTGAAGGCACCGCCATCAACATCGACGGCGACCGGGCGGCGGCGGCCTTGGCGGTGGCGGTGGGGGCCGAGGCACTGCTGCTGCTCTCGAACGTGCCGGGGCTCCTGCGCGACTTTCCCATTGAGGGCTCGCTCATCCGAGAGATTCCGGCGGACCACGTGGAGGATTACCTGGAGGTCGCTCAGGACCGGATGAAGAAGAAGGTCTTGGGCGCGGCCGAGGCGGTGAGAGGTGGTGTGAAACGGGTTATCTTTGGGGATGCTCGAGCCGCCCGGCCAATACGGCGGGCACTCGCGGGTGAAGGGACGACGGTACTATAATATGCGTATGCCCCGAATCGTCTCCTTTATAGCGGCTCTTACGGCCCTCGTAGTGTTACGCCTTGTGGATCACTACCTGGCGCACTGGACGTACCGCGAGTACCTGAGAACGGGCGTCGCGGACGAACTGGAGCAATACATGTTCTTCACTGGCCTCTTGGACTTTGCGTGGTGGGGGCTTGTGCTTGCTGTGTTCTGGATGTGGTTTTTCGATGATGACCTTCGCCTTAAGCGGAAGGAGAAGGCATGATATCTAAAACCCAAGAGATTTTGGAGCTCGAGGCCCTTCACCACTCGGGGCTGTGGCAGCCCGACCTCGCGCTCGTGCGCGGCGAGGGCGTGCGGCTCTGGGACGCCGACGGCAAGGAATATCTGGACTGCCTGGCGGGCATCGCGGTGGCGAGCATCGGCCACGCCAACCCGCGGCTGGTCAAGGCCATCGCTGAGCAGGCGGGCAAGCTCATCGTCTTCGGGCAGAACATCGGCAACGATACCCGCGCGGCCTTCACCGACAAGCTCTTCGGCTTCGTCCCCAAGCCCTTGAACCGCGTCTTTCTCGCCAACTCCGGCTCAGAGGTCAACGAGGCCGCCCTCAAGTGGGCGCGGATGGCGACGGGGCGGTCGCGCTTCGTGGCGGCGATGCGCGGCTTCTCCGGCCGGACGATGGGCGCTTTGGCGCTCACCTGGGAAAAGAAGTACCGCGAGCCCTTTGAGCCGCTCGGCGCGCAGGCGGACTTTATTCCCTATAACAATATTGACAAGCTCGAGGCGGCGATCACCGAGGAGACGGCGGCGGTCTTTTTGGAGCCCGTCCAGGGCGAGGGCGGCATCAATCCGGCGAGCCGGGAGTTTTTGCGGGCCGCTCGTGAGCTGACGCGCGAGCGCGGCGCGCTGCTCATCATCGACGAAATCCAGTCAGGGGTCGGCCGCACCGGCAAGTTTCTGGCCTCGGAGCACTACGGCGTGGTGGGCGATATGGTCACGCTCGCCAAAGGCTTGGGTGGCGGCGTGCCCATCGGCGCGCT